>VEXF01000008.1 GCA_009391275.1 SAR202 cluster bacterium AD-804-J14_MRT_500m
GGCCCGTAGGCTTCTTTCCCCGTGCTGTCAAATATCGTGGCATTTTCTATGACTATGGTATCAGCCATGGTGAATCTTCCTTTTTGCCAGGTTTTGCGTGGTAAACTTCTGCGCGTCGGAAGTATAGCAGGTAGGCCGTAAAGTGGGGAGGGTCTGACCATATCTCAGACTAAACAAGGCGATAAACGATACCATAACCTTGCATTCTAATGTAGGGATTTAATATTAGGCCAAGCCAAGTTACCTGCACCTACAGTCGGCTATACATATGGCTCAACATATAAATCGAACCTAGATTAGGATTCGAGAACAACTTGAAATATAGTAGGATATAGCAAGCTTGCTCTTTAATGAATCGTTGCATTCCAACCCTACAGATTACGAGGTGTAGTGATGGCGAAATACGAGCCCAATATAGTTCTCTCTACTAAAAAATATGAGGTTATCGGAACCCGGCCAATCCGACCCGATGGCGCTGACAAAGTGACCGGGGCGGCCAAGTACGGTGCAGATTATAATCCAACGCGTTTGCTCTACGGGGCCGTTCTGCGCAGCCCGCACGCACATGCCAACATTAGAGAAATTGACACCAACGACGCTGCCGCACTCCCTGGAGTACATGCGATCGTAACTCATATGGACTTCCCAACCATGGCTCTAACTCATAATGGCTCATCCTCAAACCTTGAGAGAAAACGAGACAACATCCTAGCCAGTAAAAAGGCATTGTACAAGGGGCAGCAAATCGCTGCTGTAGTAGCCGATAGTCTCCATATAGCTGAACATGCTGTCTCATTGATAAAGGTGGATTTCGAGGTCTTGGATCCGGTGCTAACTGCGCCCGATGGTGCTAAAGAAGGATCCCCACTACTTCACCAAGACCTAAAAACAACCGATCTTGGCGAGCAGACTGATAAACACAGCAACGTTGCCACGCACTTTAGACATGTGATGGGAGACATAGGAAAAGGGTTCTCAGAAGCGGATGTAGTCGTAGAGAGCGAGTTCAACACGGTCACGGTACACCAGGGGTACATAGAGCCCCACAACGCAACAGCAATGTGGAACAATGATGGACGTGTAAGCGTTTGGTGCAGCACTCAAGCGCCCTTCGAAATGCGGGATGACATCTCAGATATCCTAGACCTCCCTCCATCCAAAATCAGGGTGATACCCATGGAAATAGGTGGAGGGTTTGGTGGCAAAATAAACATCTATCTCGAGCCACTTGCGGCGATGCTTTCAAAAAAGACCGGCAGGCCGGTAAAACTGACTATGCCCAGGGCCGCCATTTTCGAAGCTACTGGGCCTACATCTGGATCTTTTATAAAAGTGAAGATAGGTGCCACTAAAGACGGGAATCTTACGGCTGGAGAAGCTTATCTTGCCTATGAAGCTGGTGCATTCCCAGGCGCACTAGTTGATGCCGGAGCTGAATGCGTTTTCGCAGCATATGATATACCTAATCAACAAATAGACGGCTATGACGTAGTGGTCAATAAGCCAAAAGTGGCTGCATACCGGGCCCCAGGTGCGCCCAATGCAGCTTTCGCTACCGAGTCGCTTATGGATGAATTGGCACAACGTCTCAACTTAGATCCGTTGGAACTTCGTCTTAAAAATGCTGCTAAAGAAGGGACTAGGCGCGCGGTAGGACCCACCCATAGAAAAATAGGCGTTGAAGAAGTCTTGCAAGCAATGAAGAGTCACGATCACTGGAACTCCCCACTAGAAGGACCTAACCAGGGCCGTGGCGCTGCGATTGGATATTGGTTCAACATAGGCCTAGCTTCCACCTGCACAATAAGCGTAAAAAAGGATGGGACGGTGTCACTCGTGGAAGGAAATCCGGACATCGGGGGTAGTAGGGCATCAATCGCCATGCAAGCGGCCGAGGTCTTAGGCATACGAGCCGAAGAAGTAGTCCCTACCGTGGTAGATACGGATCTTACAGGGTTCACCGCTCTCACCGCAGGTAGCAGAACGACATTTGCCACGGGATGGGCAGCTTACGAAGCGGCGCAAGATGTGAAAGCCCAGATGAAAGCCCGAGCGGCAGAGATCTGGGATGTCCCAGTTGATTCTGTGGAATTTAACGACGCCGTATTTCACTCAAAGGCAGACCCCGAACTTAAGCTGACCTTCAAAGAGTTGGCAGGCCAACTTTTGGATACGGGAGGTCCGATCGTCGGCAGGGCAACGGTCCACCCTAAAGGCGTAGGTGGTTCTGCTGCTGGGATGATAGTAGATGTTGAAGTTGATACAGAAACCGGCAAAGTTGAAATACTAAGAGTCACCGCTGTACAAGATGCGGGTAAGGCTATCCATCCTAGCTATGTTGAAGGCCAAATGCAGGGAGGAAGCGTTCAAGGTATTGGTTGGGCACTAAATGAAGAATATTTCTACAACAATGCAGGAGAAATGGTAAACGGCTCGTTTTTGGACTACCGTATACCAACTTCGTTAGATCTTCCGATGATCGACACCGTCGTGGTAGAAGTACACAATCCCGGACATCCATTTGGTGTCCGCGGGGTGGGCGAAGCATCAATCGTACCGCCTCTTGGGGCGGTGGGTAACGCAATTTACAATGCAACAGGAGTCCGTTTAACTAACCTGCCCATGAATCCTGGGGCGGTGTTGGAAGGGTTATGGGATAAAAATAAGCATTAGAACCTTTATATCAGGCACCTATGTAAATAGCCTGATCACTGTCGGCGAGACGACTAAGTGTACGAAAGTTTGCATGACTATACCTAGCAGAATTTCTGGTTGGGCCTCGTCCCGTTAGCTTTCCTTATACCAACACGCGATACCTTTACGAAACAAGATTAGTGTACTGCCAAAAATGATATACGGGAGGACAATATGAGCGACCAAAAAGTCGGTGTAGCAGCAATGGGAGGGGATGCGAAAACTGTATTATCGCGGATCCAAGATCTAGAGCGCCATGGAATTGAAGTAGCCTGGCTGACCACGGGAGGAGCAGGCGTAGATGCCATGTCAATTTTTTCAGCGGCGGCAGCAACGACAGACAAGATTCTAATGGGAACATGCATCGTACCGACGTTTCCAAGACACCCGATAGTTACAGCACAGCAGGTGCAAGTTGTGGCGAATATCGCCCCTGGACGATTTCGCCTTGGACTAGGACCAAGTCACAGGCCGACGATGAAAGGCATGTTTGGTGTCGACTTCCACACACCTCTAACTAACCTAAAGGAATACGTATATGTAGTTCGAACATTGCTTGAAAGAGGATCTGTGGATTTCGATGGAAGCCATTATCAAGCTCACGCACGAATACCCGAGCCGGTGAAAGGCGTACCAATTATGGCATCGGCTCTCCGAACCAGATCATATGAATTTTGCGGAGCAGAAGCTGACGGTGCAATAAGCTGGGTGTCACCATACCAGTTCTTGAGAGACACAGCCTTGCCGGTAATGCGTGCTGCGGCGGAAGCAGCAGGCAGGCCCACACCACCTCTTGTTGCTCACGTTCCAATCTGTGTAAGCGATGATTCTTCGAAAGTTCGGACGGCGGCCAGGGAACAACTGGCGACCTACCCGCGTCTGCCGTTCTACGCCAATATGTTCGCAGCGGCAGGATTCCCGGAAGCCGTAGAAACAAACTCTTGGAGCGATGGAATGATCGATGCGGTGGTCCTCCACGGGTCAGAATATGAAGTAGCAGATCGGATCAAAGATATATTCGACTACGGAATTGGAGAAATCATAGCCCACGTAGTATCAGTTGGAGACGAAAAAGAGACGTGGGAAAGGTCTGTTAGCCTCTTGGCTGAGGTTTCTAAAAGCCTTACCTAAGGGAACATGTGACACATTTCAAGATATATGGCACGAGCAATAGGACCACGGCACATCAATTCCTAACTAGAGAAGGTCTGAATACATCTGGGTATTTGAACACATATTCGCACAACCACGGTTGAGATCTGTGATTAATAGAGGAGATCAGCATGAAATTAGCAACGTTCCAAGTATCTACACCTATAGGAAGGTTTAACCGCATTGGAGCAGTACAAGCTGCCAGCACATTGATAGATCTCACCTCATCATACGCAGCACTAAAATTACATGAAGGCGAAGATAACCCATATCCACTCACCGAAGCTCTTGCTCCACCAGATATGAAACGATTCATCGAAGCTGGCCCAACAGCTCTCCTAGAAGCTGAAAGATCCGTCGATTTTATCCTGAGCCAGAATCCTGAATCAACGATTACAGGACCGCGTGGAGAATCCTTGATTTTTAAGATGTCTGACGTAACACTACAGCCACCGCTGACCAATGCCAATTCCCTACGTGATTTTATTCTGTTCGAAGGACATTTCAGGCGCTCATATGACGCTTTGGGTATAGAACCTCCAGAAGTCTGGTACCGAATGCCAATCTATTACAAGGGGAATGCTTCATCCGTTATAGGGCACGACCAAGAGCTAACTTGGCCTAGCTACACTGAAAAGTTGGACTATGAGTTAGAAATGGGTTGCATCATCGGGAAGACAGGGCGCAATGTTTCTCTTGATGAAGCTTCAGATTACATTTTTGGCTTCACATGCCTTAACGATTTCAGCGCACGCGACATACAGATGGATGAGATGAGTGCGAAATTAGGTCCAGCGAAAGGCAAAGATTTTGGTACTGCAATCGGGCCATGGATCGTTACCAAAGACGAAATAGGCGACTATCACTCTCTAGATATGATTGCAAGAATCAATGGTGAAGTTTGGTCGAAAGGCAATTGCGGGGATATGCATCATTCCTGGGAGCGAATGATCCAACATGTGTCGATGGAAGAGACAATTTATCCCACAGATATCTTGGGGTCTGGAACGGCTAATAAGGGATGCGGAATCGAACTAAATCGCTGGATTCAGCCGGGTGACGAAGTAGAACTTGAGATAGAAAAAGTTGGCGTGCTGAGAAACCGTGTGGTGAGAATGTGATCATTGCTATCAACCATTCTAGTCTTCCTGTAAACATATTCTGGCATTAACTACATCCATTGCACGCCACATAAAAAATCCTGCCAATAAGGACTCAAGGATCTATCAGAACCGCAAACGTATCTCATCTCGAAAGCGCGGATACTGAAGATCTATACGAGACCGTCCGCATCTCACAGATTAGCTTTACGCAATCTATCCCATCAGACTAGGACTATTTTTTAGCTAACAAGTCATATGCAAGGGCCAGCATGATTTTAGTGCCACTGAAGAGGCTTTTTATATCTATGGATTCGTCTGTCCCATGATATTTGGTCAAGTTAAGGTTATCCTCGGGATGGAATCCATTGTATCCATATACCAACATACCCTTAGGACGGAGCAGTCGCGAGTCTGTAAATCCTGTGGTCAATGCTGGAATAAAATTCAGATCATCCCGCCCAAGACTTATGCGAGTGGCTTCCTTCAAAGCATCTGCAAATTCATTGTCGTACGGTGAATTATTAGATATCGACATATAATCAATCTCAATATCTAACCCTTCCACTCCTTCGAAAAGATCTTCGAGCTGTTGTCGTAAGTAGCCGTCATCCTGATGAGGCAACGTCCGGACATCGCATACAAGTTCTATGGTTTCCGGTACGCTGTTTGACTTGATGCCTCCACTAATAATAGTAGGAGTCAAAGTCATCCTTGAAAGGGCGCGGAGGAAGGTGGCTACTTGTTGGTTACTTGGCTCAACATCCGCGATAATTTTGTCGATATTTTCGGGGGTAGGTACATCTTCAATCGCTAGAGTTGGTAGATGCTCAAATAACGACGCTGAAGTATCTCGGGTGGCATCATAGCTCTCTATACGCTTTAAAACTTCCGCTAACCTATAGCTGGCGTTTAATCCCAGCCATGGAGTGGAAGCATGGGCACTCGTACCTCTCACCGTAATTTTTACCTCCAAGCGCCCTTTCTCCCCTACACCTACTAGGTACGTGGTAGCACCAGCGATGTTAAAGAACGTTCCACCACCTTCGTTTACGGCATATGAGGCTTTAATTTTTTCGAAATGGTTATCAGCTAACCATCCAAATCCGTAACGGCCTCCATGTTCCTCATCAGCGCCGGCGCATAGAACTAGATCGTCGGTAAGTGGAACGGCGTTCGTCTTTAGTATTCTCGTTGCCATCATTTGACATGCCATAAGTCCTTTGCAATCAGATGCACCGCGACCATATATACGGCCTCCAGAGATTTCTGCACCAAATGGAGGGTAATTCCACTTTGTTTCGTCCTCCACTGGCACCACATCCGTGTGTGACATAAAAAGAAGTTTCGCATTCCCCGAACTTCCAAGTATACGTGCGATAAGATTACCTCGGTTTGGATCCCTGCTCAAAATTTCAGATACTATGCCATTTTTGGCCAGCCAATCCTTTGCATATTCACAGACAGGGGTTTCATCACCAGTAGGCATGTACCCAGTGTTAACTGAAGGGATGCGAACCAGATCTCGGTGTAAGGCAATCAGATCTTCGCCTTGAGCATCTACCTGAGCTAACAGTTCGTCTAGTTGAGCCATTCTTCTTCACCTTTTAACACGGATATTGAGATTAGTATGCGTAAAGAGAAGAACGTTGTCTAGGGCAGCCAGATGACAAATTTCTAACACCCTACATGCCCAAGCAATCAGGGTGTTAGAAATTCACCCGTCCTTTCCAATTGTAAGTTATCGCTATTGGCGCTAAAGATCCAAAATTTCTCAGATGGACAGAAATTAAGGTCAAACTTGGCAGCAGACTCTAATTCTGGTTAGTTTGTCTTTGATTTCTCAAACTAATACGTCCTTTCTCATCCCGAGAATTGATGGTCCATATCTGATCGGGTGTATCAACTGTCCTGATCTCGTAACAAAAGATTATGGTTATAAGAAGCTTTTTGTGCAGCTTCGAATCCTTCAGACGTATTACTTAGCTTTCCAAGTTGTTCAGCGATTCCATAGTAAACTTTGGCGCTATCATAATTGTCGTCTTGACTTAAAAGCAGGCCTAGTCCAAAGGCTGATTTAGCCGCTGCTTCATACCCCGCACCAGACTCGCTTTTACGACCTAGGTCCACCCCATATCTATATGACTGAGAAGCTTCTGAGTATTTTCCTGCATCCTCCAACAAAAGTCCTAAATTAAAAGCGGCGACGGCCGCCGCCTCGCGTCCCACTTGTGTTTCACTGCGCCGTCCCAACTCCAGTGCGTCAATATAAGCAGCCGCAGCGGATCCAGTATCACCTAAATCTGAAGCCAAAGCGGCAAGGTTAAAAGATGCCTGGGCACCGGTTTCTAATCCTTCGGCCGTGCCGGCACGACGGCCCAATTTCTGCGCGGTTTGATAAGACGCCCGATCTACCCCAGATATAGGAGAATCAGCTTGCATCAAGGCAAGTGCAAATGCGGCTTTGGCCGCAGCTTCTAGTTCAAAAGGTAAATCTGTAGAACTACCAAGCTCAACCGCATGGCGATATGAACGTTTTGCGCTCGAAACATCCCCTGCATTTTGGTTCCTCACAGCTGACTCTAATTCAATGGCAGCGGTGATGCCAGATTCTGGAATCGATTGTTGGTCTTGCGTCGTCAATATCAGCAGTCCTATTAAATGGATCTCAAGTCTAAACCCTAAAAGGGTTATACAACAATCAAGGAATTCGCCAACCAAACGGGGTCTCGACAAGGTTACTGGGCAATGATACGCTCCACCGCTAATCGCATGACACCATCTGGCCAGAAGGAGAAAACTATGACAACAGAGTCTATTCTAAAAAGACTACAAGCTCTCGAAGACGTAGAGGACATCAAACGTCTCAAGGCTCAATACTGCAACTATTGCGATCAACCATTTAACGCCGATGCCTTGATAAAATTGTTTGCGGACGACGCCGTCTGGGAAGCAGATGGTATCGGGCGTTTTGAAGGAACAGATGCGATCTACGGGTTTTTTAAGAACATCACTGAACGATTGACCTTCGCAGTGCACTACGTCATGAATCCTATCATCGATGTACAAGGGAACACAGCACAAGGCTATTGGTATCTTTGGGAACCCGGTACGATCAAAGGACGTGACGCCATCTGGATTTCAGGAAGTTACACTGATGAATATCAGAAGTTAAACGGGGTTTGGAAATTTAAAAACGTCCATCTAGACTGGTTCTTCCGAGCATCCGTAGAAAAGGGATGGGCTGAAGACAGAATGGCAACGTTCGACTAGGAATAACCTGTTTTCAAAAATTTAGTCGCATATATAAATCAGACGTTCGACATTAAACTAATGACTAAAGCGCGGAGGCGCGATCGATTGTGCCTCCGCGCTTTTTTATACATGGTCTAGTAACGAGGAATTGCAGCTAGGGTAAAGCACCTTCGTTTTGGAATACCTGAGCGAGTTTTTCAATCCCCTCCCATATCTCACTTTCGGACGGTAATGCAAAACACAAACGTAGATAATTGGAAGCTGCCTCTGGGTCTGCTGACCAGTCCGGACCGGGATTGAATACTATACCTTCTCTCATCGCCGGCTCTACCAGTTTGCGGGTATCAACCTGATCCGGGAACTTAACCCACAGGAACATCCCACCTCTCGGCTCTTCGAATTGGACTGCAGGGCCGAAATGTTCTCTCAGAGCAGCGGTAAGAGCACCGAGTTTCCTGCGTAGGGCGGCCCGAAGAACTTCCATATGATCTTCGTAATGTTTGGTGAAGTAGTCTCCAACAATCATCTGCTCCATAGCTCCGGTGCCGCCATCCCCTTTGCACCCAAGGAGTCGGCTCATCACATCCCAGTTAGCAACAACATACCCTAGACGTATGCCAGGGGCCAACGACTTGGAGAAAGACCCAATATGAAGAACTCGGTTAGAATCATCCAAGGATCGAATGGCATGTTCCCATTCTCCCTCAAATATGAGATCAGCGTAACACTCATCTTCAAATATGGGGACTCCGTAGGCCTCGCTCAACCGAAGCATCTCTCGACGACGACCCATGCTCATTACGGTCCCCGTAGGGTTCTGCAAAGTGGGTATAGTGTAGATATATTTGGGGCGCACGTTTTTCTGTTTAAGGTCTTCCAATGCTTTTGCCAACTCGTCCATACGCATCCCGTCGCCATCCAATCCCACGCTAACCATATTCACCTTTAGACGCCTAAGGCTATTAAGCACGCCCGCATAATTGAAACTCTCTACGATAACAGTGTCGCCCTCGTCTAGAAGAACTTCGTTGATTAGATTAATACCTTGGCCCGATCCAGAGGTAATCAACACTTCGTCAGTTGTGACATGTACACCACGATGTTTTGCTAATTTATCTACCAGGAATCTACGAATTGGAAGAAACCCTTGTGGTCCCCCATCATAGGTATACATGGAGACCCCGCGAGGATCTCCACGAAACACCGTTTCAGCTGACTCGATAAATTGCTCCATGGGCTGGAGTTCAGGATCACTATGTCCTCCGACGAAATTGTACTTTGGGTGCCCAGCCCAACGTGGAGCTGCAGGTAGGAGATCCTTAGAGAACAATTTTGAGTAGTCAATAGTAGAATCGGTCATGCTAGAGCCTCCAAAAGTTAGGATATACAACTGCCCGATGTCTAAGACGCCGTGGCGTCCAACATACTACCACCGTGGTTATAGGGTGTCGAACTCAAAAAACTTATCTAATTTTCGGTTGACGGAAGTGGAGGCCAAACGTAAAATTCGGTTATGAAGTCTTTAATTCAAAGATAATTCACCTATTGCCAGACCCTACTTAACGGAATGAGGTAATTGATATGCCCGCTTATCGAATACTATCTTCAGACTCTCACGTTGTTGAGCCCCCAAACTTGTGGGAAGAGCGAATAGACTCTGAATTTAAAGATCGGGCGCCCCGAGTTGTCAGGGAGGAAAATACAGACCAGTGGTATGCTGATGTAGACACCAAATTTGGCATGATGGGTATAGCTGGACAAGCCGGCGTAAGATTTGAAGATCCGACAAAAATTACTTTGGACGGAAGATTCGAGGATTTACCTCTAGGCGGCTACAACCCTGAAGCCCATGTAAAAGACATGGAATTAGACAGTGTCTACGGGGGAGTTATGTATCCGACACAGGCTTTCCTAGGATACTCTATCCCACCCTCGGATCTCCTCTCAGCTATCTTCAGAGCCTATAACGACTGGCTTGCTGATTTCTGCGCACCATACCCAGACAGATTGAAGGGTATAGCTGCACTGAATGTTGATGACGTACAAGACGGCGTATCAGAATTAAAGCGCGCTGAAAAGATGGGTTTAGTCGGTGCCCTGATCCCTGTACGGCCATTGGAGCACCCGTACGATCATCCCACTTTTTATGAACCACTCTGGGAAGAAGCCGAAAGATTACAAATGCCCCTCAGCCTGCACGTAGGAACATTCCGTTCAAAGTCCGGGGAACAAGGACAAGTCGAGACACAGGTAACAAACGTCGTGGACTTCAACAATCGGGACTCTTATATGCGGGATTCGGTAGCAGCTTTGATATTGGGCGGAGTATTTGATAGATACCCAGATCTAAAAGTGGTGGTAGCTGAATACGAGATATCGTGGGCCCCATATTTCATACGGCGTTTAGATGATACTTATACTGAACGCCCGGTCGGATTACAGGGATACCGTTATAAAAAAGATGTGCTTCCCAGTCATTACTGGATGAACAACATCATGCTAAGTTTTCAATCAGACGATCTAGGTATCCAGCTCAGGCATCTTGTTGGTGTTGATAACTTGATGTGGGGGTCTGACTACCCTCACGCAGAAAGCACGTTCCCAAAATCATTGGAAATTTTGGAACAAATACTAGAGGGCGTCCCGGCGGATGAGCAAGCAAAAATCGCTGGAGGGAATTGCGCTAGAGTTTACCGATTCAACTAGTGCGATTCACAGTCAAAGCCGGGTGTCAGGATTCTCGCATCAATCACCCTACCACCGCTTTATGCCGCGGGCCAGATAAACCAAATTATAGTCTGGAGTTTTGGCATATCTGTACAGGCACCGAATACATGCCAACAATAGCCAAATGATCTGGTCGGACAACATAAAGTCTATTCGCTCGTCCCGACGGATCTGCATCGTCTAATGAGCCTCAATAAATTCCCGATTCGGTCCGAGCATCAAAAGGGTTCTTGAAAGGAAACTTCATGGCGGAATCTGCTGAAGCAATTATTATCGGTGGTGGTGTGATGGGCACCAGTATCTTATACAACCTAGCGACGCGTGGTATGAAATCTCCAATTCTGTTAGAACGAGATACCCTAGGAGCCGGTTCGACTGGGCGATCTTCCGGAGCCATACGAATGCATTACTCCACTACAGTCAACGCATCGCTTGCCTTCCATAGCCTAGGAATATTCCGCAACTTCGATGAAATGATCGGTGGTGGAGATGTAGGTTTTGTCGAAACCGGATATATGGTGTTTGTTCCACCCGAAGCTACTGAAGGTTTCCATCACAATATACAACTACAGCAAGCCTTAGGAATAGACACCCAAATTGTCACTATGAAAGAAGCGAAGGAACTGGCACCGGCTTTTCACTACGGAGAAGAGGAGAACTTCGCCTGGGAATCACAATCAGGACACGGCGATCCGTCTGGGACAGCGATGGCGTACGCAACACGAGCTCGCGATCTAGGAGCGCGAATCATCCTAGAGTCCGAAGCCACAAGCATAGAAGTTCAAAACGGACGCGTCTCTGCAGTGATAACGCCTCATGAGAGATTTGAGACCGGGACTGCCGTTGTTGCTACTGGACCGTGGTCTTCTCCATTCATGGAACGTTTAGGGGTCAAATTGCCTTTAATGGCCACCCGACATGAAGTTTTCCTTCTACGCAGGCGAACTGAACAACTTCCGTTCCACCCTGGCGGTGGAGACATGACTAATTTGATTTATTTTCGACCTGAGGGGACTGACCTAACCCTAGTTGGAAACGGTAACCATGAAGATGAGGCCGATCCAGATAACTATAACCCGCGGGCGAATATGCCATACGTTGAAGACGTATGGACCAGACTCGCCAACCGATTACCTGCTATTCAAGAGGCCGAGCTTTTTACGGGTTACGCTGGACTATACACTACAACGCCAGATCTACATCCAGTCATTGATCGAGTAGATGGAATAGAAGGACTTTATATTTGCACTGGGTTTAGCGGACACGGATTCAAACTCGCACCGGCAGTAGGAATTGTCATGGCAGAACTGATATTGGACGGAAATGCCAAAACAATAGATATCTCCCCTCTGCGCATGGGGCGGTTCCAAGACGGGAATTTGAATCAGACACAATACAGTTTTAAGGTGATAGCATAAAGAATATAAAACTAAGTCTAATCATCAGATATAAACGCTGTCACACCAAAAACGGATTTCCGCAACTTATTCTTCATACCATGCCGGAAAGGTGGTCTACTAACTATGAGAACAGCCATAACTAACTGTAACTTGATCGACGGCTTCTCGGATAATCCCACGCCTGATGTAACAGTAATCGTCGATAACCGTCACATTGTCGACGTAGTACCTGGATCCTCGATTAACACCCCGGTAGACCAAACAATAGATTGCAATGAGGGATGGCTGCTACCCGGCTTATGGGATGTGCATGCCCATCTTGGTTTCCCAGGACCACCGCCCGAAGAAATTATCAACAGGGTAATTTATTACGGAGATAACGCCATAACCGCGATGCACAACTATGGGGTGACAGGTTTACGGACAGTCGGTACAGACCATTGGATAGATGTGGCGTGGAGGGATGCATTCGCCAGTGGGCAATTCATAGGACCTAGAATTTTTGCTGGCGGACATTTCTTAACCACAACTGGTGGCCATGGGCTCCGATGGCCATTCTCAAAAGAATGTGACGGGCCAATTGGGTTCGCGAAAGCCATCAGGGAAGAGATAAAGCATGGTGTGGATCACGTCAAATTGAACCTATCCGGAGGAATTATGGGACCCGACTGGGATAGGCATTGGCATAGTTTTCTATTGCCTGAAGAACTCGATGCAGCATTCAGGCTGTGCCGGCAGCGCGACGTAAAAGTCGTGAGCCACGCAGCCAACGCACAATCGGTCAAGGACGCACTGAGATTAGGCACATGGACGTTGGAACACGGATACATCATGGATGACGAATGCATCCAGCTACTCCTCGAGAAAAATACAATCTACGTGCCCACTCTGGGTATAACTCATCTGTCGCCTAGTCAGGCAACTAATGATTGGGAAAGCCGATACGTTGAGTCACGAAATATTGCGCCAGAGTTCTTGGCACGAGCAGATGCAGCATCTCCTGAGCACCAAATGTGGTTCCAGACAGCTCTTACCAAAGGGGTCAGGATGGCTTTGGGTTCCGACTTAGGACCATTAGGCGAAGGAACTTTACTGGAGATGGGTTTATGGGTGCGTGATGGTGCTACTCCCATGCAGACTATCAAAGCTGCCACTAAAGGCGGGGCAGAAACATGTGGCCAAGAATCTATTTTAGGAACAGTGGAAAATGGGAAATTGGCCGATATGATTGTCGTATCCGGAAATCCTCTGGAAGACATTGCCAATCTAAGGAACCTTCAGATGGTGTTCAAAGAAGGTTCAATTGTGAAGGCAAATCAGTCATCATAAACCTGTATAACTCGGATGCCTCCTAGACACCAGAAATGAGTAGTCCACTGACACAACATGAATTGGAGATCTAATGAAGTTCGGTCTGATGTATGAAATGCAAATCCCAGAGCCTCACTACCCTGGGATCGAGGCTGATCTATATAAACAGGTGCTAGCACAAGCTGAATTAGCAGATGAGGTAGGATTTGACTACTTTTGGACTGTGGAACACCATTTTCTATACGAATTCTCACACTCGTCTGCCCCCGAAGTGTTCTATGGCGCAGTATCCCAGAGAACAAAACGGATCCGCATAGGACACGCAGTTGCACTCCTACCCGGACAATATAATCACCCAATCAGAGTAGCAGAACGTGCTGCAGTTCTAGATATATTAAGTGGAGGTCGTATGGACTTGGGGACCGGACGATCTTCCACCCTCATCGAGATGGAGGCTTTCGAAGTAGATCCAGAAGAAACAAAGTCTCAGTGGGAAGAAGCCATACGTATGATCCCTCGGATGTGGACGGAAGATCCGTTCTCACACCAGGGTACATACTACAACGTGCCACCTAGGTCAGTAATTCCAAAGCCAGTGCAAACACCACATCCTCCTCTTTGGGTAGCGTGCAGCCAGCCTTCTAGTTTCAAGGCGGCTGGCGAAATGGGTCTAGGGGTGCTTTGCTTCGGTTTGGGAGGTTATGAAGTATTAAAGGAGAGAGTTGCGGCATACAGGCAAGGGCTGAAAAACGCGAACCCGGTGGGATCTTTCGTAAATAATCAAATCGCAGCCTTGTGTATTACTCACTGTGGCGAAACCGATGAAGAAGCTCAACGAGTAGCGGGCCCACAAGGTGCATGGTTCGCGACCACGGCAGCTGAAGGTGTCTACAAACCCTGGACAGGCAAACATGTACCTGAATCCTATAAATTTTCAGTTCAAGCTACTCAAGAACGGGTACAAACAACAGCGCAAGATCACTTAAAAAGTGGGGCGTTTGCCATGGGCACACCTGATACCGTGATCAAGGTTCTCAAGGGCTATCAGGATGTTGGCGTAGATCAGGTGCTCTGTTTCATGCAGATGGGTAACCTACCGCATCAAAACATTATGGATTCTATAAAACTTTTTGGGCGTTATGTAATCCCTTATTTTCAATAAGCGGGTCGACCTAAAAACAAGACCAATAGGGGAGGAGTGGAACATGGCAAACAGCCCCAACATAGCTGTGATTGGCGCTGGAGTAGTGGGCTGCTCGGTTGCATATTACCTTTCAAAAGCAGGTTGTAAAGTTACCGTTTTCGAAAAAGAAGCTATCGGTAGCGGAGCATCTGCACACGCTACTGGCTCTATTCACCTGCTTGGAATGGAATTTAGCGAAGGGCCATCATTCGAATTAGCGTTAGCCGGTTACAGGGAATTCGCGGGCCTGGTTCCCGCTCTAGAAAACGATACAGGAATCAATCTGCTTTATCAGCGACTACCATCCCTACGTTTAGCGTTAGATAAAGACGAAGAAACGCTAATCAAGGAACTGATGACGTGGCAGGAAAAGCATGTGCCAATGCATTGGATAGACGGTAATGAGGTGCGCAAGATAGATCCACGGTTTTCTAACGACGTTCTAGGGGCCGTATTTGAAGACGAATCCACTCAATTAGATAGTTACCGCCTGACGCTGGCACTCGGGCAAGGCGCAGAACGTCACGGTGCCGACCTAAGATTACGCGAGGTTAGAGGTCTGGTAACACGCGGTGAGCGTGTCACAGGTGTGTTGACGTCAGATGGAAAGCAAGAATACGACTGGGTAATTATAGCAGCTGGAATGTGGAGTGCCATATTCGGGGAATGGCTCGGGTTTGATATACCTGTCCGACCATTAAAAGGAGAACGGTTACTGTTACGGTATCGTGCCCAACCATTACCAGTTCTGGTCAGTTCTCCTAAAAGAGGGCACATGATAAGCAGGTTAGATGGACTGATGAGCGTAGGTAGTACTGGCGGCAGGGACTACGACCGCGATCAGTTATTCCTAGGTGAAGAATTCGACCGACAACCAACAGAAAGCGCTAGAATAGAGCTCATGAAAAGAGCCATAGATGTGCTGCCGGACTTGGAGAACGCTGAGTTAGTGCAGCAACTGGCAGGCTCGAGACCTTTGAGCCCCGACCGCATGCCAATCATCGGACCTGTGCCCGGATGGAAAGGGATACTATTAGCCACAGGACACACCACAAAAGGGATCCATCTCGGCCCCGTGACCGGTCATATCATTTCAGATTACATTCTTAATGGAAAGACAGATATAGTGTCGGATATGTCAGGATTCCTTCCGGATAGGTTTGATTCATTAGACGAACCTGACTTTCTCGAAAGCGGCGAAAAAGTGGATGAATAAAGAAGGGCAGTGTTCTAGCAGGATATAGCTGAATTGAAAGAACACACCAGCCGTGGGGTTCTACTAAAACCCTATAAAACACCGTGCCTTGGCAACCAAGTCAAATTCCACCCCAAGGGACAATAAATGAAATACGGATTTGGGTTACCCGGAATTACAGACGGCGATACCTTGTGCGCTTTCGCGAATAAGGCGGATCAACTCGGGGTCAACTCTCTTTGGGGACCAGACCATATAGTCCTCCCGCGGGCAGGAACGGACAAATATCCCTACTCTGAAACCGGAGAGTTCACCCGTGCCATGGACGCCCCGTTCCTAGACGTATTCACTCTTTTGGGGTACGTAGCTTCTCATACAAAAAATATACGTATAGGAACCACGGTCGTGATACTCCCTTACAGGAACCCTATTCTGCAAGCAAAAATGTTCGCATCCTTGGACGTGCTTACCAACGGACGAGTGATTTGTGGGGTCGGGGTTGGGTGGCTCCAAAAAGAATTCGAAGTAATGGGGGCATCTTATGAAAACAGGGGTCCAGTTAGCGATGAGTGGTTGAACATTTTTAAAATATTGTGGACCGATCAAAAGCCGGCCTTCGATGGACGATTTTACAAATTTGATGGCATATTTTTTAGCCCCAGGCCGATTCAAAAACCATCTATTCCCATTTGGGTTGGGGGGCACAGCCGCAGGGCGGTTCGCCGAGCTATTAAATACGGAGACGGATGGC
Organism: SAR202 cluster bacterium AD-804-J14_MRT_500m; assembly: GCA_009391275.1. The sequence continues at coordinate 16,769 of VEXF01000008.1, forward strand.
ATCCCACTCGCATGACCCCCGAATACGTGGCTGGAATGCTCCCATACCTACAAAATCAAGCCGAGCAGGCCGGCAGAGATCCGACCGATATCACCGTATCGCTGAAACGTAGCATACACTTCACAGATCTGGCCATACCTGAGGGACCTACCACCAGATCAGGTGCTGCGTTGGTAGCTACGACAAATCAAGTAATAGATGATGTAAGGAAGTGCAGCAACCTAGGCATAGATCAACTTACCTTTGATTTCCGGACAGGAGATCCCGCTGAGTGTCAACGAATGATGGAACATTTCATGACAGAAGTCGCTACAGCTTTATAAACCAGTTTCACATTGAGGAGATAAACATGCTACAGATTATACGAGTTTACACGGGAGATGATGGGGAATCACATTTCGAACCCCTTACCCCGGATCAATTCGCGAGTATAGCCAACAACAAAGGAGCCGGCAGCATCGACTTAATGAGCCGATCGTCCCCGTCATTTTCTGACTACCATAACGCCCCCAGACGCCAATACGTAGTCATCTTGTCCGGAATAGCTGAATTTGAAACCGCAGATGGCAGCATCTCAAGAATGAACCCTGGAGATGTGCTGGTAGCAGAAGATTTGACAGGTCACGGACACATAGCTAGAAGCATAGGGGATGAACCGCGGGTATCTTTGGCAGTTCCACTTACAACCGATTAGAAGCCTGCTAGAGAATAGCCTGGTGTTCTGACAAAAGGTCACCTATAAACATGTGTCCAGGATAATGCGTAATCATTAGTTCGGGTTTGCTTGTTTGAGCAACCATCTGAGGGGTAACTCCGCATGCCCAAAATACTGGTGTCTCGCCGTCAACCGGTAGAGACCCTTGGACCCACTCATGCCTGGAAAGATCCTCTATGCCAATAGCTGAAGGGTCTCCTATATGAACAGGTGCACCATGGTGATTTGGAAACCGTGACGTCGCTTGAATGGCCCTCGTCACTTGGTGAACTGGAATTGGGCGCATACTAACCACCATAGGACCGTGAAGGCGCCCGGCAGCTGTCGTGGGAATATTGGTAACATATACTCCTGAACCCTGCCCCTGTCTCTCTCGCCAACGCGGGTAAATCCCTACATTCTCTAACACTCCCTCGAAGGTACCGCTACACCCGAACAAAAACGTGACCAGATCATCACGCCAGTATTTCTTAATGTCTCCAGGCTCGTCCACTACTTCTCCTCGTACGAAGACGCGATATCGTGGGATATCTGTACGAATGTCAGCACCCTCTGCAAGTGACTTGACTATCGGATCTCCAGGTTCCAGAACTTCTAGTACAGGACACGGTTTAGGATTGCGTTGTGCAAAAAGAAGGAAATCAAATGCCAGATCCTTAGGTACAACACATAAGTTAGCATTGACGTAACCCACAGATATACCTGTGGTACGTTCGTTCCACAATCCTTGACGAAAGATCTCGCGGACCTGTTTAGGATCCGATGGCATATTTTTTAGAGTGAGCATTAAGCCATCTCTTTGTATTGGAGTAGGGCCATGATACAGGAGTTTAAGATGATTTGTTCATGATTGTGCAACGCTTTTGCACAGAGGACACAATAATCCCATGTAGCCATCCTCACGTTAATCATGTGAGTCCAAATCTCGGGTGAGAAAGAATCGACATCTCATCGCTCAGTAATTATATACTCCCGCTATAATGACATTGCCTATTCTCCTGTGGCGATTTGAAATTCAGGTAAGGGGTTGCAATTGATCAAGTATTTTTCAGTGTTATATGTCGGGACCATAGAACTAGATAACGTAGGTCGGGATGGGACAGCTCCAGAACAACGTAACTATGCAAACGATCGTCTCATTGAAGCCTTAGATACAGCAACTCAGACGGCCAAGTTAATGGACAGGCTTGGATATTACGCACTGTGGACAGCGGAACACCACTTCCAGGTTGAAGGATACGAGTGCATCCCAAACCTAATACTACTTGGAACTCATTTAGCAAGCCAGACCGAACGTTTGAAGTTTGGGTGCGCTTTTAACGTGCTTCCAACCTGGCATCCGTTGCGCTTAGCAGAAGACTATGCCATGGCAGACATTCTTACTGGAGGCCGTATAATTTTGGGGGTAGGAAGAGGGTACCAAACACGCGAAGTCGAAACCTTTGGATCGCCCATGTTGGACAACGACGCTAACCGAGAATTGTTCGAAGAGCAGATGGAAATCATTTTTAAAGCCTTTAATCAGACCTCTTTTTCACACACCGGTAAGCACTACAAGATTCCAGCAGATGTGCCATTCCGAGGAAACGATATCAAGGGAATAACCTTGGTCCCACGACCTATAAACTTGCCCGTAGAAATCTGGCAGCCAATTTCTAGTGGCCGTACAATCGATTTTATGGCAAAGCGCGGTATTAAAAGTATGGTGGACTTAACTGGCGAAAAATTAGTAGATTCAATGTTCCAACAATACAGAATGGCGGCCGAAAATCATGGTCGTAGATTACTCCCAGGAGAGGACATGGCACTAGGAGTAGGATTTTACATAGCAGACACACAAGTGGAGGCAATAGAACGAGTTCGCCCTTACCACGATGAACGATATAAATGGTTCGCACCTTTTGGGTTTGTCCGATATGTAGACGAGCAAGGAAGACCGTGGGGGACTCCAGGGGCGCCCGCGAGAGAACCGAATATAGAAGATGGGGTTGCACAGAAGGCTTGGATTTGTGGGCCATCAGAAGGATTTGTGGACTTTTTAAAGGACACGGAAAGCCGATACCCGGGGCTAGAACATATCGTTCTCCACTGGCCTGAAGGCATGCCCAGAGCCGAGTTTATGGATCAGTTAGAACGCTTCGCAAATGAGGTTATGCCGTCATTTACGAGTCACGAATGAACACCGTTGCGCAATACATCGACAAGCTTCATAACGAATGATAGGTGAGTCATTCCAAATAATATTGGTGAGGATCAAATGGTAGCATCTTTCTCGGAATCAGTGTTCACAGTATCTGAATTCCAAAGACGGCTAGAGAACGTTCGGAAAACTATGGCCGAAAGAGGAATAGACGCAGCTTTAATCCATCAGCCAGAGCACTTATATTATCTAACCGGATTTCCTGGCCCTGGTGCCGGATACGGAATCAATCAGGTCTGCGTCATACCTATAGATGGCGAGCCGATAACGGTGATTCGACGAATGGAAGAGCAGGCATTCTTAAGGTCGTCGTGGGCAAAGGAACGAGCCTGTTGGAACGACGGTGAAAGCACTACAGAGACTTTACGCCGTGTATTGCACGAGATGAATCTGGAAACCAAACAGCTAGGGCTAGAGTACGACTCTTGGGCCCTTACACCCGCACGATTACACAAAATAAAAACGTCGTTACCTAATGCCGCATTTGTGGATTTCTCCAATGTCCTAAGATTTCACCGGCAACAAAAATCCGCTGAGGAACTTCACTATATCCGTCGCGCCTGTTCGATCGCCGTCAAGGCACTCCGGAATGGTATAGCAGCGATCGAACCTGGTAAGACTGAAGTGGATGTACAAAAAACCATCACAACCACTTTATTAGAAGAAGGAGCAGACCCGAGAGGCTCGTTATCTATAGTTACATCCGGGGGGAATGTGCGATTCGTACATGCCTCGGCGTCAGCACGGGTCTTAGGCAAAGGTGATCTCGTTCACATGGAATTAGCACCCGCAGTCCAAAACTATTCAGGAAGGATAATGAGAGCCACATGCATTGGTAAACCGACAGAGGAACAAACCCGAATAGCTTACACACTGGAAGAAGCCCAATCGGAGGCATTTTCTGCAATGAAGCCGGGAGTTATGGCGGGGGACGTGGACAGAATACTGCGAGATAAAATCACCCAATCTGGGATCAGAGGCGACTGGGAAACACCTTACGATAACATTAGCGGATACACATTAGGAATAATCATGGCGCCGTGGACATCTGATTTCAGTCGATCGTTCCTCCCTGAAGATAAGTGGTTGCTTGAGGAAGGAATGGTATTCCATATGTACTCGTTCGCCCAGGGAATATCATTTAGCGAAACCGTGCTTATAACAGAGTCCGGGCACGAATTGTTAACCCAATTCGACAGAAAGTTGGTTGAACGATCCTGAGGCTACGACAGTGCACTGCCGCAGCCTCCTCAATTAATAACTGACGTTAGAACTTCACATGGTGGAAACGAACCTTTACCGCACCTAAAAAAACTTGGATTGAATTGACACTGCCCAGACCCGAAGTTATCTTGATGGTTCTAAGCGTAGCATAATAATCTTTTAGGGATTGATTTATGCCAGAACACTATTCACATGCGCCTTAATTAGTAATCGGGCGACCATAAAATAAGTTAAACGATCGGGGAGGTGCACATGGTACAGCAGGGACATATTGACCATTTATTGAAGGAATCTGGGGAAATTCTGCCACCTCGCAGCCTAGTGGAGCAAGCGAACTTACAAGACTACGACGGTGTCTACCAGCGATCGATCAGAGATCCCGAGGCTTTCTGGGCGGAAGTAGCGTCTGAACTTGAGTGGTTCAGTCCCTGGGACAAAGTTTTGCAATGGGACTACCCTGATTTCAAGTGGTTTTTGAACGGTAAATGCAACATCACTTATAACGCTCTAGACAGGCATCTTAATGGCGTGCGAAAAAACAAAGCGGCGCTCATATGGTTAGGTGAAGACGGTTCCGAAAGAGTGTATACCTACGCCACGCTTGCACAACAAGTAAATCGTCTCGCCAATGGCCTTAAATCTCTGGGTGTACGCAAAGGAGACAGAGTAGTAATTTATATGCCTCTTACACCAGAAGGAGCTATATCTATGTTGGCTTGTGCCCGTATAGGAGCAATACACAGCGTAGTATATGCAGGATTCAGCGTGGGTGCATTAAGAAATCGAATATTAGACGCTCAAGCCAAGGTTCTTATTACTTCAGACGCCGGATACAGACGAGGGAATCGTATCGATCTCAAAGGAATCGCTGACGAGGCGGTAAAGGATCTCGATTTAATAGAAAAAGTAGTTGTCTGGCGACGAGAGGAAACCAAACCAGAATTAAGCGACAAAGAAATAGACTTTGACGATTTGCTAGCGAAGCATGGGATTGACTGCGATGCAGAGGTTATGGATTCAGAGGACCCACTGTATGTATTGTACACAAGCGGAACCACAGGAAAGCCAAAAGGTGTAGTCCACGTTCACGGTGGATACATGGTAGGAACCTATTACCACATGAAGAATTTCTGGGACATTAAAGACACGGATGTGTTTTGGTGTATGTCAGATATCGGTTGGGTAGTGGGGCACAGCTACATTGTCTATGCTCCTCTAGTAGCAGGAGCTACCACTGTCTTCCGAGAAGGAGCAGTTGACTACCCAGATCCCGGCGTCTTCTATGATGTGATAGAAAGACAAGGCGTGAGTGTAATGTTTACCGCTCCCACAGCGGTGCGTATGCTCATGCGTTATGGGGAATCATACGCAAAAAACCGGAATCTAAGATCGCTAAGGTTCATAACCTGCGCCGGCGAACCCTTAAACCCTGAAGCACTGCGATGGGCATATGAACATATATGCGGTAGTGGAGAATGGGGACATATGGTAGACGATTGGTGGCAGACAGAGACCGGGGGGCCATGTTTGGGGACCACAGCAACTATGCCCGTACGGCCGGGCAGGGTCGGCAAACCCATGCCAGGAGCAGTGATGGACATAGTAGATCGCAAAGGCCAACCGATAGAAGAGCCTGACACAGGCGGTCTGCTGGTAATAAAACATCCGTTTCCACACTTTTACCGAACCGTCTACGGAGATCACGAAAGATACAAGAAGGACTGGAACACTATTCCCGGATACTATTTCACAGGAGATGTAGCGCTGCGCGATGCGGATGGATACTACATGGTTGTAGGACGAGCTGACGATGTACTAAATGTAGCCGGTCACCGCATTGGATCGGCGGAAGTAGAAAGCGCTTTAGTCTCGCACCCCGCAGTCGCAGAAGCAGCGGTAATAGGAAAGCCTGATGATATAAGGGGGGAATCTATCAAAGGGTTTGTCACACTCCGAGTGGGAGAAGAGTCTTCGGAAGCAACCGCGGAAGCGCTCAAACTACACGTCCGGCATGAATTAGGCCCAATAGCCGTGCCATCAGAAATAGAATTTAAAGATGCTCTCCCTAAGACTCGATCTGGGAAAATAATGCGACGCTTATTGAAAGCAAACGAACTCGGGTTGGACCCGGGTGACATCACTACACTTGAAGAATAAGCATAGATGACGGCCAAGGACAGATGATAGATGGTTAACCATATGTTAGAGACCCCTGATACAGTGTGCTTTACCGGAGGAACCTTAATAGACGGCACCGGTCGAGACCCTATCCCTGACAGCACCGTGATTCTGAAACGGGGCAGAGTGCAAAATGTAGGTTCGTCCAAACAGATAGCCATACCAAGAGGTTCCACTGTCATCGACGCAACCAATAAAACAATTATGCCTGGCTTGATTGATTGCCACGTACACTTGATTTACAACCGATATAGAACATTAGAAGAAATCGACAAACCATCTCTCGAAGAGGCTATGATCCATGCGATTAAAAACGCAGAAGAGATCGTTGACAGTGGGTTCACCACGGTTAGAGATTGTGGTACCCGCGGTTCTATAGCAGTCGCAGTACGAGACGGGATCAACATGGGATCACTTCGAGGGCCGCGTATATTAGCTAGCGGACCCGTTCTAACAACTACCGCCGGTCTGACGGACTCCCACCCCGAATGGATGCCCTGTACATTGAGCCTTGGACGCGTAGTTGATGGTCCGTGGGAAATGGTTAAGGCTGTACGTCAACAAATTAAACTTGGGGTTAATAACATCAAAATCGGCGGAAGTGCGGCGGAAATTAGTCCTTACGCCTCGAGTAGGATGCCCACAATAATGGAAGAAGAACTTGGAACTGCCGTCATGGTCGCACATGATTATGAACGACGCGTTGCTTTTCACTGTCAAGCTCTGAAGACCGCAAAGATTGCCCTGAAGGTTGGAGTGGACACAATCGAACACGGGACTAGGCTAGATGAAGAAGCAATTTCCTTGTTCAAACATAGCAAGACCAATCTGATTCCCACATTATGTACGCTTTATAGTGTGCTAGAACTTGCGGATTCCCTAAATTTAATGGCGAAGCAGGTCGAAGAAATGCGTGATCATGAAGCCACCTGGGTCAAAAGCTTCCGATTGGCCCATGAATCTGGTGTCAAGATAGCGCTGGGAAGCGACGCAGGAAATCGGTATCCCCAGGGGGGTGGAGCTCGTGAACTAGAATTCATGGTCCGTCATGGGATGTCCACAATGGAAGCTTTGGAAGCCGGGACGAGAAAAGCAGCCGAAGCAATAGGAATGGAAGAAGAAGTTGGGACATTAGAAGCAGGAAAGCGAGGGGATCTCTTAATCCTGGATGGGAATCCTATTGTAGACATCAACTTACTCCAAGATAGGTCCAATCTGTGGTTAATCGTTAAAGGTGGTCAGGCTATAGGAGGACGGGGATTGCCGCGTTCAATAATACAATGGCCCACGAGCCGTGTAGCACAGAACTAGATTATGAAAATTGGCTTTACTCTAGATGGACGGGCATCTGCTCAACATGGGGAGGAATCCCGGCACGCAGAAAAGCTAGGCTACAACCAAATAGTCAGCCACGAGACCGGTTACAATCCCTTTTTCCCGTTGGTTATTGCTGCGCAAGCTACCCAAAAAGTGGATTTGGTCACATCTATAGCCGTGGCTTTTGCTAGAAGCCCAATGGATATTGCTTATACCGCATGGGATCTCCAAGCACTGTCCAGAGGGAGGTTCATCTTAGGCCTAGGCAGCCAAGTGCGCGGACACATCGTACGAAGGTTCAATATGCCATGGTCGTCGCCCGCGTCCCGAATGCGGGAATATATCTTGGCACTCCGTGCTATATGGGACTCGTGGCAACAGAACGCCAGATTAAATTTTTCAGGTCAATATTATCACTTTAACCTGATGCCCCCAGTCTTCAACCCTGGAGCCATTGAACACCCGAATATACCTGTGCAAATTGCAGCCGTAAATCCACAAATGCTCCAAGTAGCCGGTGAGGTATGTGACGGTGTCTTATTACACACATTTATCTCGAAAAAATATACAAATGAGATCGTGCTTCCAAACCTCGAATTAGGAGCAACCAAATCTGGAAGAACGCTAGACGAATTGGAAATCAGCGGCGGAGGATTTATCGTCAGCGGTTCATGCAACGATGAAGTATCAGTTAATCGCGAAAGAGTTAGAAAACGAATCGCTTTTTATGCCTCGACCAGGAGTTACGAATCCGTAATGTCACTGCATGGTTGGCAGGCCACAGCGCAGAATTTGTATCGTATGTCTGTGGACGGGAAATGGCATGATATGGCCGGCGAAATCACTGATGATATGCTAGATACTTTCGCAGTCGTCGGCACATACGACACCATAGTTGATAAGATCATAGAACGGTTCGGGGCGTTCTCTACAACGATCAATTTCTCCATACCTATGTCAACGCCAGCCGACGAGGTATTATTGAAGGAAATGTTAAAGAGATTGCAATCAAGTTAATGATGGGGATAATCTCGTTCTAACGTTCTAGACCACTCTCCTTAACATAGGGCGTCTGACAATCAACATCAGACCACCACCAGCTAACGCGAGAACAGCAAGGAATATGAACGGTAAGTCGTAGCTCCCCAGTCTGTCATAGATTATGCCGGTTAATAGTGGGACTACGATCATACCAATGTTCATAGGTATCATTGAAAGGCCCATAATGGCCCCGAAAGAACGTCTTCCAAAATACTCACCTCGTATACTCGTCATTGCTGGAGCTCTCCCACCTTGACCAATGCCCGATATAAAACCAAAGACTATACCTGATAAAAAGCTGTCCACACGCAACAAAAAAAGCATTCCAACAGCCTGCACCATCATGAATATCGCTACGACATAGCGTTTATCCAAACGGTCACCTAGCCAGCCACCGATAAGCTGAAACGCCCCGGTAGTGGCAGCCAAAACTAAAACTACTACCCCGGCCTTTGGAAGGGACATTCCTTGATCTGTTAAGTGTGGCACAAGATGTATAGCTATAGTTGTATATAGTACAGCCGTGCCTGCATGCGCCACTGAAATAAGCCAAAACGCGCGGGTCATGATCGCTTCTCGAGCAGTAAATCCAGATGTCAAAGCTTCCCTATTTGAAGTAGAAGTATTGACCTTCGTCAGAGTTTCTGGAATTTCACCCGCGTCAAGGGAATCTCCGTCGGGATTCAAACCATATGGTTCTGGCCTATCACGAACCACCATGACTATTGGCCCTGCTATAAACGCCAGAAACAGACCACAGCCCGCAGCAACCCAACGCCATCCATGAGTATCTATCCCCCAAGCCAGAAGAGGAACAAGTGTACCTCCAAGGGATGAACCAAGGAGTGGGCCAGAAATTGCGATCGTCCTAAGACGATTAAACCAAAAATTAATTATGGTAACAATCGGAATATAGCCAGCCAAACCGGCACCGGTAGACATGATCACGTAAGCGACGTAGAACGAGACAGGATTTTGCACAGTGGATAAAAGCAGGAAGCCAGAAACGCAAATGACAAACCCAATTAGCATAGTACGACGTCCACCTAATTTATCAGAAAGAATCCCTTCCACAGGGCCCATCACTGCTCCTTCTGCACGCGTCATTGCAAATGCTCCAGAAAGGAGAGTTCTGTTCCAGCCAAATTCTCTCTGTAAAGCAACAAAGAAAGCCCCTGCAGCCTGCCACATACTGGCTGCTATAAAAGCCATTGCTAAAGATGTAGCAATGACAACCCACCATCCATAGAAGATAGTGGGGATAAATCTAGAATTAGATTTTCTTCTCATAGAGACGATCCTAACCTATTCCAGACCCCACCAGTAAGGGCCCAAATCCAGAACGTATTGTTTGCAGGTCAAAGGACTTAAGTCACACGAATATAAATTGAATGCCCTAACCACAATATCATCGACCCCGAATATCATATTAATCCCGCATCATGTACTCTGACATACAGAATTTCTGAATAAATGTAATGGTGCTACATGCTCTGTTGACAGAGCAACAGGTTGTTGCAATACTGCTCCACCTTCGATCCTGAAAATGAAGGGTTTGTAACAGTGAAACTTGGAGTAGTTTTTCCTCAAACAGAGATCGGACCACATCCGAAACCAGTGCGGGCCTACTCCCAAGCTGTCGAAGCCCTTGGGTACGATCACATACTTGCCTTCGAGCAAGTAATCGGCCCAAGCCAAGCACACCATTCGTCACTCAATGCCACCTACTGGCAACACCATATGTTTCACGAGCCATTGACGTTATTTGGCTTTCTTGCGGGCATCACACAAAAAGTCGAATTAGCAACCGGAGTAATCGTACTACCGATGAGACAAACAGCCCTGGTGGCCAAACAATCAGTTGAAGTCGACCTGTTAAGTGGGGGTCGCCTAAGACTGGGTATCGGAGTCGGTATAAAACCGCCGGAATTCGAGGCGCTAGGCCAGGATTACGGAGACCGAGGGCACAGATGCGAAGAACAGGTTAAGCTTCTGAGACAACTATGGGCCAACGCAACCGTCGATGTTGACTGGCGTTGGCACAAAATAACACAAGCAGGTATAAATCCTGTTGCTATCAAGAAATCTATTCCTATTTGGTTTGGTGGCACTAGTGATGCTGCTATGGAGAGAACGGCCAGATCAGGCGATGGCTGGATACCACATAACACCTCCCAAAAATCTTTTTTCCTAAAAGACGGTTCAGCACAGGAAGTTATTAAGCAATTCCATCAATTGATCTACAACGCTGGGCGAGAGCCTAAAGATCTTGGTATAGAGGTATGGATTGATGCATCTCGAGGCACAGAAACCAAAGCAGCTGAACAGGCCGGGTTATGGCAAGAAATTGGCATAACACACCTAAGTATCAACACTATGAATGCCGGCCTCAAACATGTAGAGGAACACGTCGAAGTTTTAGGCATGGTAAAAAATGAGATCGGGTAAAGTTTGAACGAGATAGCTAGCCAATATCACGATCCCCGATCTTATGTAGGAGATTAAATTATCGTCTGACCTCTAAATGTGCAAGTCAGGAAGGAAAGATTTAACTATGCCAAAACACCGGATTCCTACGGTCAAGGAAGTTCAGGGGTATCTATCAGAACGGCGCAACTGGAATAGATGGGGTGATGCCAGTAGTGCAGGGGCTCCAAACTTAATAACACCTGAGAAACGCTGTAAAGCGGCAAGGTTAGTGCAAACCGGCCGCAACATATCGCTGAGCCGCCCTATACCCGTCGAGCCCGGGGCAGAAAACCCTAGACCCTCCAGCCACTACATGACGCGAGAAGATCGAGACGGATGGGGAATCTATCAAGACTATTATGGCGCATTCTACCACGGTCCAGCCACAACTCACCTAGACGCACTATGCCATATGTGGGACGGGTCAGGGATGTGGGATGGCAGAGATCCTGATCAAGATGTGTCGTTTGGCGGAGCTCGATATGGATCCGTAGACGATTGGAAAGACGGACTGACTACTCGTGGTGTTTTACTCGACGTACCCAACCACAGAGGACAGTCTTACGTATCTGTAGATGAACCAGTTCATGGCTGGGAATTGGAGGAAATCGCAGAATCCGAAGGAATCAAATTGGAACCTGGTGATGCGGTCATAGTCTATAGTGGGCGAGAGGCATACGCTCGGAATAACGGCGGAACATGGACTGGCGCTGTTCGTCCTGGCCTTCATGCATCATGTCTACCGTTTTTTCGAGATCATGACGTTTCCATACTGGTATGGGATATGTTGGATGCCCAACCAAATGAATATGGTATCCCTTGGACCGTACATGGAGTCTTATTTGCATACGGAGTAGCTATAGTAGATAACGCTCTATTGGAACCTGTAGCCGCCGCATGCGCGGAAGAAATGAGGTATGAGTTCATGTTAACTTTGAATCCGCTGTTCCTAGTAGGCGGAACAGGATGCCCTATTAACCCAGTAGCTATTTTTTAATACTTCTCCGCTTCGCAATCAGGCATTAATTCCAATAGCCTTTTACAACTGGTGGAGCATATATGAGACGATTAACAAAGCAGAATTCTATCTTTGTCTTAGATCCGAAGGCGCAACCTGCATTGACTATTAACGACGGAGAAGAACTAATCGTTGAGACATGGGATGCTTTCGAAGGTGAACGCGATCCAATAAAGCTTGCGTCCAACCCTCCAAGGGGACCTGCAACAGGACAGATTTCAGTGGATGGAGCCCGGCCTGGAGACTCACTAAAGATAGATATCCTTGACATCAAGGTTATAGGTGATGCAGTGCACTGGAGCGGCCCTGGGAGGGGATTTCTTCCGCATTATTTCGACGACCATTATGTAACACGCTACAAAGTAGAGAAAGATGAAATAGTATCTAGAAAAGGCATCAGAATTCCGATGAGACCTTCCGTCGGAATGATAGCGACTACGCCCCGAATACCCAAACCTACGGCTAGTGATAGCGGCACTTACGGAGGAGATATAGATCTTCCAGAATTAACAGCTGGAAGCACGATCTTCTTACCAGTTCTAGTCCCAGGAGCACTCCTCGCTTTAGGAGATTGTCACGCAGCCGTTGGGGATGGGGCAGTAGGAGGAACTGGAGCAGAGTGCGGAGCAGAAATTCATCTTCGCATTTCTCTTGAAAAGGGAAAGAAAATACCAGGGCCACGGGTTATTAGTCCAGAATATTTTATAACTATTGCACCGGGTGTTAATCTGGCAAGCGCCATGCGGCGGGCAGTCAAGCAGATGGTAGATTATTTGGTTGAAGAAACTTCTATGAATCCCTATGAAGCATACGCCTTACTCAGCGTAGCCGGGGACATCAGAGTTTGCAGAACTTTTAGGCCGATCAGCCCTGTAAAAATGCTATTATCACGAAAAGTTCTCAGTCAACTGATATAAGAGAACTCTTGCCTATCTAACAATGCAGATCTACTAATAAGGCAGCATGATCGCTGAGAACATCGCGTCTGCAATTTAAGCCTCTGGGAGTTCCCCACACATATCTAGCATCTCGAATTCTTTGAGCCATCCCCCTATTGGCGAACGCTTGATCCAACCGAAAACCATTACGGCCGTTGGGAGAGTACCATGAATATGCTCTAAGGCTGCCATAAATATATCGGAACGCATCAGACCAACCTGCCGTTTCCATAGATCTCATCCAACCATCCTCTAACCCGCTAAATGTTGGATTTTCCTCATCAACTCCTATGCAACCGGAGTTTGTGTCACCGCCTATAAATGCGTCGCCAAGTTTATAATCAGATGATATCTTATACACGCAGCTTAGAAAGGCCGGTTTTCTACCAGTCACTCGGTTGGGAGCATGCATGACTCCTAAATACAACGGTCTCGGAGAAAAAACTCGTACCATGACCCAACGACGAGTCTCTGGAGTACACGGGAAGGAACTAATATTGCAAATTGGCCATCTCGAAGCTACAAGCAAGGAATTTTGGCTGGGGAACCGAGGATCTACTGTGGATACTTGATAACACAATCCAGCGTCACGCAGACCATCTGCTAGCCATCTGCTGGGCGGAGTACCTCGGAACTCGCTCAACCCAACGATATCAGATCTCCAATCTAGAATTTGATAACGAATATCTTCTATTCGACGGCCACCGCCAGCCCGAATATTCCACCAAACCACGCGAACACCACATGCTTGGTTATTCTTATTGATGTGGGACAATACCTGGCACAGAAGTTTCAGCTAAAAGTTGATTAAAAGCCGACAGATCTTTATCCTCAATTTCTTCTAAGATCTTCAGCTGTTGATCAATTTCACGAGAAAGTTTCTCGAAAACTTCGTAAGATTGTTTAGTAGGAACCGAATCTGCGCTCCGAACCACACTCGGCAGTGCAGCTAGTTTGCTATTTAGTTTTGAGGGGAAATTCAGAGTATCCCAACGGGCGCCTATAGCCTTAGTTTGGATCAACTCATCTTCAATCGCAGTTAACAATTTTAGAAGTTTCTCGCTGGCAGAAAAAATCGTCTGTTCTGATTCCAAACCGCGGATCCTATCTTGCCATTCTATTATCTGGTTGCGAATACTTCGAAGCCGGTTAATAGACGAATGGATTTCAGATTGTTTATCTCTTATTTTGAGAAGAAAGGAAAGTTGTGAATCCAAATCGGCCTGGCTGACAGACACCCGTGGATCTGTCAAGATCTCAAAGGTTTTAACAGAAGATTGATCTTCTACGGTCAGCTTCACAGAATGCTGCCCCGGGGCAACTAAAGGTCCTTCTATCAAACGTTCAGTAGTAGCATCTCCAGGCACTTTCACAGCATCCTCATAACGCATGTTCCAGACAAATCGATTCATTCCAGCCGCAGCCGGAACCTGCATTGCAGTATCACTCCCAACCATATTAGAACTGCTATATCTGTTTATTACACTGCCAGACTGATCCATAAATTCTATGGTTATTTCTCCAACAGGCTCCTTGGCAAAGTAGTAGCTTACGGCAAGCCCTGCTGGTGAATCCTGGCCAGCATCTAAAAATTGGCGAACGATTCGACCATCCGGCATATTGATCTGTCGCCATCCTAACTCAAGACCCATACCTAGTCGATAATTCTTACCAGGTGAAGGCAGGTTTCCGCCTCCTACTTGGCCGGCAGATCTATATGAATCTCTCGGTGCAAAGAGATGAGTCGGGGAATCAAGTATCGTATCAGTTAGCTGATGGAGTATCGTCAGATCATCTAGGATCCAAAATGAACGCCCGTGAGTAGCAGCGACCAAGTCAGTGTTTTTAACTTGCAGATCATGAATCGGAACGACAGGAAGATTAAGTCTCAGCGACTCCCATGAATTCCCATCATTAAGTGAAACGTATATCCCTGATTCAGTTCCAGCATAAAGTAAACCGCGTCTAGACGGGTCTTCTCGGATGCATCTGAGGAAGTCATTTTTCGGGATTCCATCAGAGATCGAGGTCCAAGATTTACCAAAATTATCAGTTTTATAGAGGTAGGGTTTGTAGTCATCCAGTTTATATCTCCAGCCAGCCAAATACGCTGTAGCCGGGTCATGAGGAGAGACTTCGATCATAGTAACAGTTGTCCATTCCGGCATACCGTCTGGTGTTACATCTTCCCAAGTCGATCCGTTATTTTTGGAAATATGAACCAATCCATCATCAGAACCTGCCCAAAACACACCCTGCTGATGCTGGGATTCTACGAACGAAAAAATCGTACAATAATGCTCTGCTCCGGTAGTATCATGAGTAATGGGACCACCAGATGCTTCCTGTTTTGACTTGTCGTCCCTGGTAAGATCAGGACTTATAGGATCCCAGTTAGTCCCCTCATCTACGCTCCGAAACACCCTATTTCCGGTTGCGTACAAAATATCGGGATCATGTGGCGATAATACTATTGGATAAGTCCACTGAAACCTGTACTTTATGTCTTTTGGACCCCACCCAGCATAAACTTCAGGCCATACGGTGATAATCCTAGTCTGTCCTGTAGCACAATCGTAACGTAGAAGCGGCCCACCTCCTCCAGGGGCACTCCCAATTGCACCCGAATAAACGATATTGGGATTATCTGGCCGAACTGCAATGTACCCACTCTCAGAGCTACCAACTGGGTAGCATTCCCGATAGGGTATGGCTCCTTTATAGGTCCGACTTGGTACACTGATAGCACTGTTGTCCTGCTGAGTCCCATAGACTCGATACGGAAATTGTGAGTCCGTTGTGAGATGGTAAAACTGAGCGGTCGGTTGATTAAGAATAGTAGACCAGGATTCTCCCCCATTGAAGGAAATACAAGCACCACCATCGTTCCCTTCGATCATCCGTTGGGGATTTCTAGGATCTATCCATAAATCATGGTTGTCACCATGCGGGGTCCCTACTGATATGAATGTACGACCCCCATCTACGGACTTGTGGGCGTCTAGATTCAAGATCCACACCGTGTCTCCATCACTCGGATCGGCAAAAATATGCATATAATACCAAGGGCGCTGCCGCAAATTACGATCCTCTGACACACAACTCCAAGTGTCACCCCAATCATCGGATCTAAAGAGGCCACCATCAATAGCCTCTATCAACGCATAAACTCTGTTAGGTTGCGCAGCCGAGACTGTTACCCCAATCCGCCCTTTAAGCCCATCAGGAAGCCCAGGGTTGTTAGTGATATCCTCCCACGTGTCCCCACCATTATTGCTGCGGAACAAACCGCTGTTGGGACCGCCGCTATCTAGGCCCCATGGCGTACGAATCACTTCCCAAAAAGCTGCATAAAGCGTACGAGGATTGGTTAAGTCAATAGATAAATCTATAGCACCCGATTGGGGATGGTTGTATAAAATTTTCTCCCAAGTGGCCCCCCCATCTTTGGAACGGAAGATACCTCTCTCTTCGTTAGGCCCAAAAGCATGGCCTAAGGCGGCAACATAGACTGTGTCTGGATCTTCCGGATGTATGCGTATCCGAGAAATATGACGCGTATCTTCGAGTCCGAGATGAGACCAAGTACGGCCGGCATCTGTTGATTTATATACACCATCACCGTGAGAAACATTACCTCGAATGCATGCTTCTCCTGTTCCCACATAAATAACATTTGGATCACTGTCAGAAACAGCTATTGCGCCAACAGATGCCGAGTTAAAATGTCCGTCAGAGATGTTTTCCCAATATGTACCAGCATCGGTAGTCTTCCAGACGCCGCCGGTACAGGCACCAAAATAAAATGTTGCCGTCTTATCTGGGTCGCCAGCGACCGCTACTACACGACCTCCCCTGTGGGGGCCGATACACCTCCATTCCATCGTATTGAACAAACTAGGATCTCGGTTAACCTTATCGGAACTGCCTCGATCAGTTGTGTTCATATTCACGGAACCTCCATACTTTCATTGGCAACCAGAGACAACTGCGACCTCAATCCCATTTGTACCCCGTTGCTTCTAATCCTGACATTTTTGACAAAACGTAACCCGTCCGACCACTCAGTCTGTGAATACACGAATCGTTAAATCTTGATAACATTCCTTATTAGTTTTATTGCAGCGTTTATCACGTACCAAGTGCCTAGAAAAGCCAATACCTCTAGAGTAAAGCTTCCGAATTTGTAGAAAGCCTCAGCAATGAGCATAGAACCGACTACAGCGGGCGCTTGTTCTATTAGCAGTTGTCTAACTGAAAGAGACTGGAACAGTGTAAACATGAAACCTCCTTGCAACTATGGGAGATATATTGAGCACGCAGAAAATCGACATACTACCGTGGAATGGGAGTGTAATTTGGGTGACTAGGAGTGTCAACAGAATCCCACTTAGCCAAACAAGATAATCCATAAACTTCTCAATACCCGAGATTCTAAGATAATAAACAGACTTTCGTACACAAGAGTTTGTCGTATATATAGGAAAAGGTAGAAATGATAGGCTTTTACAATGAACTGTTGTGGTTTGTACGCTTCATTATTGAATGACGACTTTTAAACCATAACTGCTGGATGATCTTTTCGAATCTGAAAGGGACAACAACGAGAATGTCTAAACCTAAGATTGCCGTATTCTCAGGGCAAACAGCAACAATTTCAAATTCTCCGACCCTCGTAACCGGCAACAAAGGTCGTCTACCTGGAGAACGGCCATTACCTGGCCGGTTTGAACATTTAATTGCACAAGAACTTTACGAGCCAGTGGTTGTGAAGATTAAGAAATTCTCCGGACACCCGTTGGAAATAGACGCAAAAGAGGTGTACCACGATAACGGGAAAGATTACTGGGAAGTAGAACTGCATCCTAACGATGGTCCTTACCTGTTGCCCTATGTCGCTCGGCGAGCAAACGATTCTACTCATGGGACCCCATTTGAAGAATCCGATCTGCTGAACTCAGACATAAATTATGGTGGGCGTCAATTTTTCTATCCTGATGCAAAGCGCATTTTTATAGATATAGACCGGACAATCTCTGGTAGAGACCACAACGGTGAAGCCAATATTTTGAACAACCAGGCTGACTTCGAGTTCATCCGTGTGCTGCCCCCTGGGGGATATACCAAACAGGGTGAGGTGCATGGAAAAGACTTTTTCGGATACAAGCCTTTCCCAATTCGAAAACTGGCACCACCCGGTTCATTAGCGAAAGTGATTAACATGGTACAAAGTGCGTTCGACAACGGGACGTTTACAGGAGGGATTTGGCTCGAAGGGACACCTTCCCTTGAGGAAACACTGTATTGGTTAAACTTACTTTTGGATTCCGACATACCGCTCGCTGGAGTATCATCACAGCGCCCACATGGGCAGATTTCAAACGATGGTGACCACAACATAATCGACGCAGTAGGATATGTTTTGTCAGGACAAGGCTCTGATTTAGGTGTAGTCGCGGTGTTAGATGAACGAATTTTTGCATCTAGAGAGCTCAAAAAAGGAGACGACCGTCCAGGCGGTTATAAGGCGACCGGTGGCCACGGTGGCGTCTTAGGAAGTCCTGGACCACCCATCACGATATGGTACAAACCGGCATTCCGACATACTAAAAGATCCGACGTCAATCTTTCTAACCTCCCCAAAGTCTTAGAGTTTACTGATATCACCACTGAACAAGAACAAATCAGAATACCTATCAAAGATGACAATGGATTCCTCTTGGAAGAATCCATACCAAAGGTCGATATCGTGAAATTTGGGCACTATTGGTCAAATGACTCGATAGAGGGTTGGGATGCAATATCTGATGCAAATGCGGATTGTGAAGTCGGGATTTTGGCGCGTATACAACAGGGATTGGAAGAACAATCAAACAATAATACTACCTCACCCAAGTTACATGGTTTTGTATTGGAAGGTGCGAACCCATATGGGTTCGGATCAGGGACGCAGATGGCAGCATTGGCCATAGCTGCCTGCAGCGGAATGCCGGTGGTAATTGTAGGACGTAGCGATTTGGAAGGACCTACCCCACCGTATTGGCACGAACTGACTATACTAGGGAGTAATCTAGATTCCAACAAAGCCCGGATATTGCTCATGGCGACGTTACTAAAACTTGGACGACTACCCAAAGCGCGTAACCCCAGGAATCCAACAGCTATCGAAAAACAGGCAATTGAATCAAGAATACAAGAATTCCAGAAGATTTTCGATACACATTAAAGCCAACCCCTAGATGTTTTAAAAGTGTTACTGAGCTAGAGAAATGAAGAATCCTGGAGTCGGCGGATCTTAAGAGCGAAGCTCTCGCTAGGCAAATCAACATCGTCGTATGTAATCAAAGCATCCTCCGGAACCTGCCTGATAAGTTTTGCACCTCCACTCAATCCAATCGGAAGGAGACCGCGGTTGGACGCATCAATTGCAGTGTGAGCAAGCCCATAGACAGTATATCCACCCTCGCCATCAACCAGTTCACCACGGTAGAGCGGGCGTTTAGCGGTTGTCACAACTTCGGATATTTGATGGCCTAGAGGCGCCCCGGTAGGCTCTCCCATAATCGCTGCGCTAACTATACTTATCGAAGCTTCCATACCAACGAAGTGATATGGTCGGTACATTAGACCGTATTTCCCATCCCCACCCATCGCAATCCCATATTCCGCCATAGCGTTGCGGAGATATTCACTGTCACTGGCAACTACTACATAAACGCCCCACCTCAACCCTTCAGCGATAGGATTTCCATCGTAGGAAGTGCTACTAATCGCCTCCACGATACCAGTCTGAGACAGGATTCCTCCATCAATTTTGGGACAAAGGACGGATGGGATATCAGGAATAGACACAGGTGGAAAATGCATTCCTGGGACATCCGGTACCAGGCCCGTCATATTGGAAACGGCAACCATCTCGATAGCACTTTTGGTGCCATCAAGGAAAGAATTGTACATTTTGGGATTAAGATCCCCACGGAGAACTTCATCTTCGGTATGACCATAGAGGGTCCAGACGGTATCTGGTGTGCTTTTTCGAAGATTTGGGCTGTATTTAGTGCCTTTGCCAGCAGCTACGACCTGAAACCCCAACCCGGTGGCCCAGTCATATAATTCTTTTATCAACGCCGGTTGATCACCATATGCTAAAGAATACACGACCCCCATCTGGTCGGCTAAATTCTTTAGATAAGGACCGACCAATACATCAGCTTCTACGTTGACCATGACGACATGTTTACCACTCACGATAGCGTTATAGGCGTGTAACACACCTGGTTCAACCAGCCCGGTTGCTTCAACTACCACGTCTACCGAAGACCGTACCGCTAACATAGCATCCTGAGTGACCACTAAGCGCCCAGATGCCATAGCTTGGTCGGCAGATTCAAGAGAGTCCGTATATACTTTAGGACGGCCATCTAAATCAGATCGCAATATAGCTTCATCAACCCGCCCCCGGGAGAGGTCAGCGATAAGCGCTACCCTAACGCCCTTCATACGGGCAATTTGCGCCATCATCATAGTACTAAAACGCCCAGCACCTATGAAAGCAACCTTAATCGGAGCCCCATTTTGTTCAAGATTCGCAAGTCGACTATTTAAATTAAGCAACAACGTTACTCAAATCCAATGAGATTTCCAACCGATTCAGACCTGATTGCATTTCTTATAGTCGGGTTTGTGCTATCGCCCATTGTGAACCTGTTGCCGAGAGGCCAGCTCTGCCCGGTAGGATCACCTGAGACGTCTCTACTGTCCAATGTTTTACCTCTATAAGATATCCAGCTAATCACACCGGGTATTACCATGCAGTCCATCCACCATCAACAATCAGTAAATGCCCGGTCGTGGCTCCAGAAGAAGGGCTAGCGAGATAAACGGCTGCTCCAACAAGTTCCTCTGGATCCATACGTCTTCCTAGAGGAGAACGGGATTCCATGTCAAGTTGAACATCGTCAGGGCTGCGATTCTCCACAGCCAGCATCCCCGGAGTACTAGTAGGACCAGGGCCAATAGCATTAACCGTAATCCCGTATTCTATCCATTCTATGGCAAGCGATCTCGTAAGATTGGCAACACCTCCTTTGCTAGCACAATAGGGCGCACGATCCTTCATAGCTGTTATAGCAAGTTGAGATGCGATATTTATGATCCTGCCGGAGTGACGTTTAATCATGCGCCTAGCGGCGGCCTGCGCACAAAAGAACAGCCCTTTGAGGTTCGTGTCTAACGTAGTATCCCAATCACACTCTGTTACTTCCAAAGCAGACCGTCGTATACGAAGACCAGCATTGTTAACCAGAATGTCCAAAGCACCAAAATCGGTTTCAACCTGATCAATAGTAGGCTGAATAGCGCCGATGTCGGTAACATCCAGTGGATAAGTATGGCTCTTTAGTCCTATCTCCTGAATTTGATTTTGAACTTCTTTAGCCTCTTCCATCATTGAAGGAAGATCAGAAACGGCGACATTTGCGCCAGCTTGGGCCAACCCGACAGCTAGAGCCTTACCTATGCCGCGGGCAGATCCGGTTACCAGAGCCGATTTGCCAAATAAACTCAATCCAGAATATGACACAGAACCACCTCCTAGTTTTTAGACCAAATACCGTATAAATAATCCATACCAAGCTGCTTTATGGTCATGGAGTGTAATTTATGATTAGCTCTTACTTTTTCTACCACTACTTGAACTTGGTCGGTTATGTAAATACTGTCCATGTCAAAACGCAATCTCACAATTCGTTTAATCGACAATATTAAGTAAGCTCATTGTTACACGGAAACAGGTGGCCGTTTATCTTTCCATGGGCGAGCTTCTTCCAACTGGGATGAGAGCCGAAAGATAGTAGCCTCATCACCAAATCGCGCTGCCATATGAATACCTATGGGCAACCCCTGATCGTTCCAATACAGCGGGATGGAAGCCGACGGCTGGCCGGAACTGTTGGTAATGAAAGTAAAGGGCGAAAATTCTGCCATACGCCGTCGCATCTCTATAGGGTCACCCCCTTCACTAAAAACAAAATGACCTAAGCCTACTGGCGGTTGGCCCAAAGTAGGGGTAAGCCATATATCGTATTTCTGGTGAAAACGCGCAATGTTACGACTTATTTTCTGAAGATCCTGGATTATCATAAGATACTCTGGAGCACTAATCTGACGCCCCCGCATAGTATAGGCCCAAACAAATGGTTCGAAATCTTTTTCCGTAGGGGTACGTCCAATACGGCGAGCCCAATCGTCTACAACCCAGGCGAAACCGGCGGCGCCGACTTTAACGAACCCCTGCCAGAGTTCTTCACCGTCAAAATCGGGTGAATCTTCAACAACCTCATGACCCAGTTCAGAGCACAAAGCAACAGCATCGTGCAATGCGTACGAACAATCGGGATCCAAAGGAGTGCCGAGCGCAGTTTTCCCCGAATAGGCGATCCGGAGGCGGCCGGGAGGTGCCCCAACTTCTTCTAAGAAAGGTCTATCTGAGGGCGGAGCAGGATATGGATCCCCTAAGTCCGGCCCTGAAGATGCATCCAAGAATGCGGCGCTTTCGCGAACCGTCCTGGTAAGGACATGTTCCGCAACGAATCCACTGAATATATCCCCAAAGAATGGACCCAAAGGGTTCCGTCCACGAGTTGGCTTGAGCCCAAAGACACCACAGCACGAGGCAGGGATGCGGATGGACCCACCAGCGTCATTGCCGTGAGCTATGGATACTATGCCAGCAGAGACAGAGGCCCCCGCTCCACCACTTGAGCCGCCGGTTGTACGGTTAAGATCCCACGGATTATGAGCGGGGCCGAAGAGTTCGGGCTCTGTGGTAGGCCCGCAAGCTAACGCCGGAGTATTGGTTTTGGCGACGGTGATCAAACCAGCCCTTTTGATTCGCTTAACTAATTCACTATCTTCATCTGGAACAAAATCTTGCAGGAACCGACTTCCTTCGGTCATCCTAACTCCAGCGTACTCTGCCAGGAAGTCTTTGAGAAGAAATGGGACTCCCGATAGCGGACCTTCAGGAAATGGTTCCTGAGCCCGCTTGCGGGCCTCGTCATACATTGGTGTTACGACAGCGTTTAAAGAAGGATTAAGACGGTCGATCCTCGATATAACCGCGTCCACCAACTCTAACGGTGTAACCTGTTTTGTGCGAACTAGTGTTGCGAGGTCTATGGCATCAACGAAAGCGAATTCATCTGAGTTCGGCATGGGTATCCTCCTCTGTCCAATCAGGTATTAAAGTTATTCGGAGTTTATGAACCATGCATACATCAATCAACTTGCAATTAATATCATGTGTATTTTCGGTTGACATATACATGTAAATCTTTATTCGCACTCCATGAGACATTGTTCCAAAAGTTCCAATGCGGCACTAGCAAACACCCACATGTTCTCCTCACGATCAGACTTTGCCGTTTCCAAAGTTAAAGTTCGTTCAACCGGCCCTGAAACCGCAAAACAAGCGTGACCTGCTGCATCTCCATAGGAATTTCCAGTAGGTCCGCTTGCACCAGTTTCACTAAGGGCCCAAGTAACGCCTAGAGCTTGCCTAATGGTGCGTGAGTTGAGCAAGGCATAGGGTTCGGAACTAGCTCTAATGCCCAACATAGCATTATCTGAAATCTGTAGCAGCCCTTCTTGGGCGACACGGGTGTAAACAACCGCACCGCCTCTATAAAAGGCTGATGCTCCTGGTACTGCCACCAGAGTTGCGGAAATCAGCCCTCCGCAAGAAGACTCAGTTATGCCGATGGTGTGCTGGTTTTTTTTGAGAAGAGTTCCAATATTCGCACCCATGGATGTTAAATCAGGCATCGAACCCCCTTATTCTGAAACCAAGTTGGAAACCGTATTCTACCCTAGAAGTAATCCCTTGATCTCATTTAATACTATATCTCCATATAGCAGGCTAGCCATGAACCCGTCTGGATTAACCATGATATTCTTTGTTTATTCATATAATGTATAGGTAGACCAACCTTCTAGAGCTACAGCAACAAACCGTCTTCGCCAATCTATCAATATGAAAAACGTTTTCCATTTTCGAAAAAACCACGATATGTTTTACGGTTGGTGGTTAGCTATAGCTGGAGCCGGCATCATGGCATTAGGAACCGTGCCAATGTTCCAGGGGTTGCCTCTCTGGAATCCAATTCTTCGAAATTCCTTCGGCTGGACAGCCAGTCAAATGTCATGGGCGTTCGCGGTTACAAGAATAGAAGGAGGGCTCTTGGGGCCAGTTGAGGGGTTCCTAATCGAGCGGGTCGGACCCCGGCGCATGGTTTTCATCGGATTAACCATATTAGGAACCGGTTTTTTGATGTTCAGCCAAATAAATGAACTCTGGCAACTATACGGATCGTTCTTCGTCATGAGCATAGGTGCGGCACTCGGAGGTTGGCTGCCAATGATGACAGTGATGAACGCCTGGTTCGTTCGCAAGAAAGCGGTAGCTATGTCAATAGTGATGGAAGGATTCGCCATCGGGGGGATCATACTACCAGTAATTTATGCATGGCTAATAGGCGGAACAGATCCAATGGT
Organism: SAR202 cluster bacterium AD-804-J14_MRT_500m; assembly: GCA_009391275.1. The sequence goes on from VEXF01000008.1 coordinate 41,422, forward strand.
GTCAGAACGATTAGGGTGGCGCATGACAGCCGTTGGTGTGGGAGTCGTTATATTGATCTTAGCATTTCCAATGTCTCGCTTGATCCACAATCGACCCGAGGATATAGGACTCAAGCCCGACGGTAAATCAACTTATCAACGACCGGATATGCGATCGAACAACCCAAAAGTTTCTGAATCGATAAAAGAACTAGATTTCACATGGCAACAAGCGATACGGACTCGCAATTTCTGGTTGATCAGCATTGGCCATGCATGCTCATCTATAGTATTCGTATCATTAACAGTCCACATAGGAATCTTGTTTGATGATCGGGGATTTTCACTACAATCAATAGGATTTATAGTGGCCACTATGGCAATAGCCAATGCTGTCTTTCTATTTATCGGGGCCTACATAGGAGACAGAGTTCCGATAAGAATAGCTACTTTTATGTTCTCGGCCATTCAGATGGCAGCGGTAGTTGTATTAGTCGTATCAGAAACGTTACCGATGGCGTTTCTATTCGCATTGCTGTTAGGAATGGGATTTGGAGGAAGAACTCCTTTAACCTCCGCGATACGTGGCGTCTATTTTGGCAGGAGGGCATTTGCTGCCATAATGGGCATCTCTCAGGTTCCTATGAACATATTGCTTTTTGCAATGCCCTTGTTTGCAGGCTATATGCGGGACGCGACCGGAACGTATGATACAGCGTTCCTGATAATCGGAACTATATCAATCTTAGGATCCTCCTTGTTCCTTTTATTAGGAGATCCCAAAGCGTCTCAGGCCATTAGCAACCATCAACACCTGGTCGGCTAATCAAATTAACCTCTTGATATAGAATGGAACTCAGTGGTTCCAATATCATCAAATATCTGATATCCCAATCTTTGATTTAATACGAATCTCTTGCGAAAATCACGAGGTGTCCTGTCATCCTAACGGGAGATTGTACCTGGTGGTGATATTATTGGCATTGACACCCGACCGGAAGCACAAATATCATCCAAGCCATATAACCAATGTGATAAACGGAAATTATGGAGAACAGAATTGACGCGATTTAGGGTTGGAGTAGACATAGGCGGCACGTTCACAGATGTTGTTTTTTTAGGAGATGACGGAACTGTATTAGCTAGAAAGATTGCAAGCACACCTGATGACTACAGCAGAGCAGTTCTGAAAGGCGTTAAAGAAGGTGAATCCGAGCTAAATATAGGTTCTGAGCAAATCGAGGAAGTAAGTCATGGGTTCACTGTAGCCACCAACGCGATTATAGAGGGGAAAGGTGCGAGAACGGCTCTTATAACCACTGAGGGCTTTCGTGACATTCTAGAATTTCGGCGCAACAGGGTTCCAAGGCTTTACGACCTGTATTACGAGAAGGCTCCTCCCCTAGTAAAACGACAGTTCCGGCTAGAAGTAAAAGAACGCGTCAATTTCAAAGGTGAAATCATAAAGGCATTAGATAAAAATGGGGTCGAATCTGTGGTAACCAATATCCTAAATAGTCAAGTGGAATCAGTCGCAGTCTGCCTGCTGCATTCGTACGCAAACCCAGACCACGAACACTACATCGGTGAAGTTTTAAAGCGTAGAGCCCCAAACATAGTTCTTACGTTATCGAGCGAACTTCTTCCCGAGATGAAAGAATATGAGAGAACCAGCACCACAGTCATAAACTGTTACGTCCGACCAGTGGTAGAGCGATACCTAACCGCCCTAATCGACGGCCTAAAGGGAATGTCCATAAATGTTCCTCTAACCGTAATGCAATCCAACGGCGGTCTGGCAACAGCTAGGATAGCTCAGGAAAAACCGGTTTATTGTATTGAGTCCGGGCCTGCCGCAGGTGTGGTAGGTGCAAACCATCTTGGCAAGAGGCTCGGCATAGAGAATCTTATGACACTTGATATGGGAGGTACGACTGCTAAAGCATCCATCATTGAGAATGGAGAAATGCTGCAAGCACCAGAATATGAAGTAGGTGGCGGTATCAGTGTCGGCCACAGGCTACTCAAAGGGGCCGGTCATATTTTGCGCGTAGCAGCCATAGATCTAGCTGAGGTTGGCGCCGGAGGTGGCAGCATAGCTTCGGTTGATGGAAGTGGTTCGCTCAGAGTAGGTCCGAACAGTTCTGGAGCACAACCAGGACCGGCATGTTACAGTCAAGGAGGAACTGACGCCACGGTCACAGATGCCGATGTTCTTCTCGGTTACCTAAACCCGTGTTTCCTGTTAGGTGGTGATTTTCCTATTGACGCAGACAAGGCACGTAAAGCCATATCACAGGATGTGGCCGGGCCTCTAGAAATGTCCGAGATAGAGGCAGCCCACGGAGTCCATCTGCTGGTAAATTCAAACATGAGCAGAGCTCTTAGAGCGGTTTCTAGTGAAAGGGGACGTGATCCGAGAAGGTTCACATTGATGGCCTTTGGAGGAGGGGGACCAGTGCACGCGGCAGGGTTAGCCGAGATGCTTGATATTAAGAAAGTCATTATCCCGCCTTATCCAGGCGTGTTCAGTTCTTTCGGTCTTCTGTTCGCGGATGTAGAACACCATTTCATTAAAACTTACTTCAAAACATTTGACGAAATGCAGATTGATGAATTGAACGTGATTTTAAACAACATGGTCGAAGAAGGACGTGTACAGTTACGGTCCGAAGGATTTGAAGACTCTCGTCATCAAACGACGATTCAAGTGGACATGAAATATAACGGTCAAGTGTCTGAGTTAACAGTCCCAATGCCAGCAGGACCAGTAACCAGCCACACGTTGACAAACCTAGTTGAAGCATTCGAAGTAGAGCACGAAAAAACGTACGGGTACCGGACAAACGTTGGCTTCCAGATGGTAAACCTCAGAGTAATCGCTCGCGGCCTGTCAGAAGAAAATAGACTCCCGGAACAGTATCAGATGGCTTCAGTTTCCGGGCATAGCGGCGGAAATCGCCAGATCTATTTTGGTCCTAAAATAGGATGGGTAAATACTCCTATCACAACTCGGCAGGGGCTGGTCGGTGGGATAGACGGGCCTGTGATAGTGGAAGAATATGATTCAACTACGGTAGTACCACCTGGTTGGCACAGCTCAGTTGATCGGTGGCAAAACGTAATCTTGGAACGCTAGCCAAGGAAGGAGATCAAGGTGCAAAAAACTACAGATCCAGTAACAAGAGAGATAGTTAAGAACGCCCTGATGAGCACGGCAGATACCATGGCACTAACCGTCGTTCGAACTGCTCGCTCGGCGGTTATCAAACATGGTATGGATTTTTCAACTGCATTATTCACAGCAGACGGGAAACAGGTTGCGCAAGGATTGACGCTGCCTGCCCACCTTGGAGCTATGGAGCCCGCGCTTAAAGGAGTAATGGATTTCTTTGGAGACGATGTCAAACCGGAAGACATTTTCGCCAACAACGACCCGTATGAGGGAGGCAGCCATCTACCGGATATTTTTCTGTTCAAGCCAGTTTTTTCTTATGACACTTTGATAGGTTGGAGTTCTTGTATCGGGCACCAGACCGATATAGGAGGAAGAGTGGCAGGAGGAAACGCCTGCGATAATACCGAACTTTATCAGGAAGGACTCTTATTACCCCCATTAAAGTTGTTTGAAGAAGGACGCCTCAACCAAGCTGTCTGGAGAATTCTTGAAAAGAATGTTCGCGTTCCAGAGAAAGTGTTAGGTGATGTACAGGCCCTAATTGCAGCCGTGAAATTTGGCGAACGAGATTTTCTTAGACTCGCCGGTGAATACGGTTTAGAAGACTTGAAAAATTATATGGAAGACATTTTAGATACGACTGAGCTACTCACTCGATCTGAACTTTCAAGGTTACCTCAAGGAGAATGGGAGTTCTCAGACTATATCGATAACGACGGTATAGATCTTCACCCAATAGAGATTCGGGTAAAGGCACGAATCCAAGGTGACGAAATGTTCGTAGATTTTTCAGGGACGTCACCCCAAGCCCGTGGGTCAATTAATCCAAATTTCGCATATACAAAATCCCAAGTTTACGCTGCTATGAAATGCATGATAGATCCATCCATACAATCGAATAATGGATTCTTCCGTCCATTCACTATAACAGCGCCCGAGGGATGTTTCGTAAACCCACAGCATCCCGCACCTGTGGCCGCCAGAGGATTGGCAGGGTTCAGGATTTGTCATGCGATCTTCGGGGCTATGGCGCAAGCGTTGCCGGGCAAAGTTCCGGCTGCCTGGGGTGGAGGTGAGGTCGGTCTAAGCTTTGCGGGGTATTACCCGGACCGAAAAGCTTGGGTCTATTTAGAATTTAATAACGACGGCCCGCGAGGAGGCGGACCTTATATCGACGGAGCTGACGGCCTAGCTGCGCCGATTCACAACATGGCAAACACTCCTATCGAAAGTATAGAAGCGGACCAACCGCTAATGATCGAACAATACGCTCTGGTTCCAGATAGTGGTGGAGCGGGAACATATAGGGGTGGCCTGGGTATAGTCCGTGATTTCAGAATTCTTGCGGACGAGGCTGTATTCCAGCTTCGATCAGACCGACACGATTACCTGCCCTGGGGAGTGGAGGGTGGGAAGTCCGGTACCCCGACCGAAAACTACCTGAACCCTGACACGGAAAACAGAGAGTTGCCAAGTAAGCATCTCATGACCTTAAAGAAAGGTGATCTATACCGGTGCGTTCAGGCAGGTGGAGGAGGTTACGGAGAACCTCTAGACCGGGATGTAAATGCAGTCCTAGAAGACTTTAACCAAGAAAAACTTACTCCAGAATACGCAAAGCGAGAATACGGTGTAGTAATAGATCCAGAATCCGGTGACGTTAATATTCAAGCCACTGCCGCGCTACGCCACAAGTTGAAGAACGCAAATCGAACAGAATAATAAAACTCAAGATGCAGTCTTAAAGGATTATACAGGCAGGCACCGTCGGAGATGGTCAGGCGCACGTGATTAAGTCATCATTCGCTTAGCTCCTATCGAAAAACCTCATGCCGTCCACACAAGTTCCATTTAGGAACTATCAGGGCCCAGGAAGTTCAGTGAACGGCCACCAGTCCGGGAGATCACGTAACGGCAGGTACCGGAAAAGTTGTGGATGAACATCTACCACCAAATGCAGAGCTTGATCCATAACATCCCTGATAGAGAAGTGGGCCTGGGCCTGAGTACGCAACTTAAATAGATGGTAGCATTCCCTAAGATTAGCTTTGGTAATCAGCCGCCGTAAGTGTGCATGGGTAACCAGATAGGGAGCGATTACAGGGAACGATTCTGATATTCTTCGAAAAACATTCTCAGCCAGGTGGACTTCTTCAGAAAATTGATCTTCCAATCCGGCATCTTGAACTAACGGGGGCACTAATATGCCGTGAATAACGGTGAGAGGTTGCGGGATATATGTTTGAATCCTATGCCGCTTGAATTCTCTATATGCACCATAATCCATCACCAGTTCAAATGTATAATCAACCAATTCAAACTCTCGCGGTGGAGCATCGTGCGGCCCTAAACCCTGTAAAAAGGTCGAAACAAATTCAGACCGATCCGCGAGAGCCATCGCTTTAACGCTATCCCAAGCCTGTTGATAAGCCATATTCGAATAGCGATACGCTAGGGCGGCACCAAGTTTGATCTCAGCTTCAAGGTCATAGTGAACAAGTCGAGCAGTAATATATGAGTCTTTTAAAACGCCAACATTTGTACCATTATGCTGAGATTGATTTTCACGGACAGAAGATAGGTACGGATTGGCATCGGCGTACTTGATTAAGGTCGGGGTTATAAGACGGCCTTGAACTTTAAGTTCCCCAGCCAAATCCCGCTCTTCTGCCAAATCCGAAGTTAACAGCTTAGTAATAGCATGTTCCATAGAACGAGCATTCATGGTAACCGCTACGTTAGTGAGCGTAGCGGCAGGAAGGATAAAACGGCAACTATCGATGGACTGACGACGCAGTCGAAGGTTATAAGCGGAGTCTCGCTCTCCTTCTCTTTGGGGGTGCATTTTGGCCAAATGTTGCGTTAGACTTTTTACTAGACTTTCATAAGTCTGAAATAATCTATCGCACGTATCAACATAGAGACTACGGATCTCTTCAAACTGGCCTAATTCTGAAGGCACGTGATAATAACCGGCCTCGAGAACCTGATACCGAGATGATTTTTCAGTATAGGAAGCCAGTCTGTTATCTTCCAAAGAATCGCACGCAAGTCGTGAAATGTTTTCCACAGCCATGTGAATAATGGCGTGTTCAGCAACTGAAGCGTGCCCATAACCCAAAACCCAACGTTCATGGAAATCGGCGGCTCTTTCGCTGGTTACACGTTGGGCGATCTCATCAAAAGGTTCGGGGCGCCGAGATGTCATGGCGCAAACCACAGCCATCTGCTCCTCAGATAGTTCCCGAGGACTCAATGGATAGATCCGGCGAATATAAGATGAGTCAGTGGTCATTGCATAGGTTAATTAGGTCGTAATCATTGATATCATGCGATTCAGATATGAAAGGCCTTTCCTTTAGCTGCTAAGGCCGCCTCTTTAACAGCTTCAGAAAGAGTAGGATGCGAATGAACCATCCAACCCATCTCAGTTACAGTACCTTCAAGCATGCGTGCCATGGACAGTTCAGCCAATATTTCAGTAACGTCAGAACCTATTAGATGAGCCCCCAGAAGTTCGCCATATTGCGCCTCCGTAACTAACTTGACCATCCCCTGAGATTCTCCCATTGCTAACGCTTTCCCATTCGCCTGAAAAGGAAACTTACCAATTATGACGTTGTAGCCTTGCTCGACGGCCTGAGATTCTGTGAGGCCAAAGCTGGTAACCTGTGGGCTCGAGTAAGTGGCCTTAGGCATATCTAGATAACTAATCGCCGGTGGCTCTTTCCCACATATAAACTCTATAGCATGAACCCCTTGAGCAGTAGCAGCATGCGCCAGAAGAAGTTTTCCTGTCACATCGCCTATGGCATATACACCAGAAACCGTCGTTGCCATATTTTCATCTATACGAATAAACCCGTTATCCGTTACGATTCCAATCTCTTCAAGGCCAAGAGACTCACTATTGGCCTCTACTCCTACAGCTACTAAAACACGCTGGCATTGGATCTCCGTATCAGAATCTCCAGACCGGATCTGAACGGTAGCAGTATCTCCATTAGACGTCATACCGACTACCATAGCATCCGTAATAAAATCGATACCTTGGCGAGAAAATGAACGTTCAAGCTGTACGCTGATCTCCTTGTCCTCGTTAGGAAGAAGATTGGGGAGAAGCTCTACAATTGTCACTTTAACACCATACGCGTGGAAAATGGAGGCAAATTCAACACCTATAGCACCACCACCTACAATGACTACCGAGGATGGAATTTCTTTGCGTTCTACGGCCTGTCGACTAGTGTCCACCAAACGATGGCCGATATCTATCGAAGGGATTGATCGAGGCCGAGCACCAGTAGCAATTATCACGTTGTTGGCTTGAATTACCTGCCCAGTGGAAGATATCTCCAAGGAGTGAGGCTCTATAAACCGAGCCTCACCCCGGATCTGTTCAATTGAATTTTTACGAAGAAGACCAGCAACGCCACGAGTCAGCCTGGTCACAACAGCGCGGCTGCGTTCTACTGCTTTCGAATAATCTAACGTAAGATTATCAAAAGATATACCAAAGTCCGATGCTCGCTTGACTAAAGACACCACTTCAGCGTTTCGCAGAAGAGCTTTGCTGGGAATGCACCCCCAATTAAGGCATACTCCCCCAAGTTGCTCTTCGCGTTCTATGACTACTGTTCTCAAGCCCAGTTGAGCTGCACGAATTGCTGCTACGTAACCGCCTGGACCCGCTCCAATGACGGCAACATCGTAGTCGTATCTAGACGCCATAGTTCGTCTCACCTCCAAAACAAGAACAGTTTGGCCTAGGCTGAAGCAGACGCAATTATACATGAAGATCCAACCTGTTACGGCTAAGGCTCGACAGTGAGAATTTCGGGTTAATGGACAACGATATGTACAGGATTAAGCCCTGTGTAATGCGGATAAACTTGGATTCACAAAGCACAGTATGATATGATTTTCGCCATCCAGAGGAGTTGAGCAAAGTTATATGGGACTGCTAAAAATCGGCGGACTTGGTTTCCCCGAACTGGGCATCATTCTGGCCATTCTGCTCGTGTTGTTTGGAGCCGGCAGACTACCTCAAATAGGATCATCATTGGGTAAAGGGTTGCGATCATTCAAGCGAGGAATAGAGGGTAGTCCTGATGAAAGTGATCCTTCTAAAGTAGAGTCGAGTACACCGGACGAGAAATAACGCTTAGAGTTCGTTGAGTTATGGACAGCCCCGGACAATCAGGATTTTTGTAACTGTTCCATACCCAACCAAGTCAACCTACGACATGAACCTCAGTTAGAGCCGAGCCGTTCACCATCGCATTAATAGTTGTAGTTAGTCGCTGTAGATAATTAACTATCCGTCCGTATGCATTCGTCCTCGAGTAGCCAACTTAGATAGAAGCACTCCGACTTCGTAGAGAACTATAAGCGGTACTGCTACGAGCGTCTGATTAATGGGATCGAAAGTGGGTGTGATAATGGCGCCGAGAACAAAGGCGATCACTAACCAATAACGCCGCCATCTTGAAAGCGACGAATGAGATACAACACCAAATCTTGCCAGAATATACATTACCAATGGCGTTTCGAACACCACGCCCATCCAAAATAGAAGCATCACAGCAAGGTTAATGTAGCTGCCGATTCGGATCATTGGTTCAGCTACATCGTCACCGAAAGTAACCAAAAAAGTAATCGCCGGAGGTATTAGAACGAAGTATCCAAAAGCGGCGCCACCGACAAATGCCATAAGCATCGCCGGCATAAACGCAAAAAGATATCTTCGCTCTCGCGACGTCATTCCGGGAGATGCGAATTTAATGATTTGATACATTATGATGGGCAAGGCGATAACGAGACCTGACACAAGGGACACTTTCATCATGACACCGAACATCTCTGTTACTTCTATAAAAACAAGGCGGCCGGGTGTGTCCGTGATAGCACCAGCCGGGCCTAGTAGGAATTCTATTATCTGTTTGTAAAAAACAAACGATATTACAGTGGTTACCAAAACAGATAAAGCGGCAATCGTAAGGCGGCGGCGCAGTTCATCCAAGTGACTACGCAAGGGCATGGTCGGGTCTGTCACCTCTTAGTCTCGTTGTCTTGGGGTTTATCCTTAGAAGATTCTCCAGTTTGATCTTCTTCTAAAATTCGACTGAACTGACCCGTTGCATTGCGGAACTCTCGCATACTTGTGCCAAGTTGTCTTGCAACTCCAATTAGTCGGTTAGGGCCTAATACAATAAAAGCCACCATCAATATTATGAGAATCTCCAAAGCCCCGACTCCAAAAAAGTTCATCCTTGCTCCATTTCATAAAATTCATTCGGCACACATCCATCCGGTAGCTTAAATGGTCGCATATCATATCCAACTTCATCCAGAAGTTGCCGCAAACAGCAGAGCGGTAATCCAACAACATTGGTATAGCAACCGTCTACTGATTCGGTAGGATGAAAACCTTCGTGCTGAATAGCATATGCGCCAGCTTTATCATCAGAATCACCAGTCTCAATATAGTCAACTATCTCAACATCGGTGTAATTACGCATATAGACCGTACTAGTACAGCAACCGGTTAACGTCCGTCCGGAGTATGGATCGACAACAGCAAATCCAGTGATCACTGAGTGCTCTCTTCCGCGTAATCGTTGAAGCATCTCTCTGGCTTCTAAAACCGACGACGGTTTACCTAAACAAATACCGTCAAGCACCACAGTCGTATCTGCTGCTACCACCGTGTGCTCAGGATTTCGCAATGAAACAACACGGGCTTTTTCAAGGGCCAAGGTGACTACCATATCTTGGGGATTGGTGCCATCAATATCTTCATCTATATGTGGCGCGTCAGGTTGAAAATTGACACCAAAACTTTTCAGCAAAGAGGAACGACGCGGCGAGGAAGATGCGAGAACTAGCGTATCAAGTGATCGACGATGCGCCAAAGTAGCAACGCATTCAACATGATGGGTTTGTGGAAACATATCGATGGGTTGTACTTCTTTTAAATAAAAGGATCCAGCGCACAGTATCTTGAGGTCACGTGCTAGTGTAACTGGATCGCAGGAAACATAAACAACGTGGCTGGGAGCAAGGCGTTTAACAGCCTCGAGAGCGCCAACGTCACAGCCTTTTCGCGGCGGATCTAAAATCAGAATATTAGGTGCTTCATCTAAAGTTGCCAAGGCATCTTCGGCACGCCCAAGTATAAATTCTACATTAGTGCAATCCTTGGCATTCGCACGGGCGTCATCCACGGCTGCCGGAGAATCTTCGATCGCTATCACCTTAGATACAAATGGAGCCAGCAGAACAGCAAACGTCCCCACGCCAGCATAAGCATCTACAATTATCTCTGTGCCGGATAAATCTAGGCGCTGGCTTATAAGACCAACTATCGTTTCAAGCTGCTGCACATTCACCTGAAAGAACGATGGTGATGCAACACGGAATAAGACGCCATTCGCCTGTTCTTCATAGTGAGTCTGACCGGTCGTCAATTCTTTCGGAGGCTTCGACAGGTTCGGCTGAACTAAATACTCGCCAGTATTAACCCCATAACGAATAGAAAGTTGGGTGGTTTCTCCACATTGACCTTGAAGTTTGGTAAGGATTCCATTTATACCTTCATGCATTAACATGCAACTATTCACTGGAACAAATCGTCTAGTCTCTCGATTAACATACCCCAGGGTTCCATTCTGACGTATCGTAAACCTTGCATGGTTCCTATAACCAAACTGCTTAGGCGACGGTATAACATCCAAAACATCAGGTTCTCGAAACCCTCCAACACGCCACAATGCATCGATTACCTGACCCTGTTTAACATCGAGTTGATGTTCATAACTGATGTGCTGCCACTGACATCCCGTGCAATCGCCAAAATACCGACACGGAGGTACAACCCGATGGTCAGATGGTTTTATCACGTCGATCACCTGGGCTGCTATATAACCACGTCTTTCCATGATAATTTCGGCAACGACGTCCTCACCTGGAACACCGCCAAACACGAAGATTGTTCTCCCGTTGATATGGGCAACAGCCTCACCTAGTCGGCCCCAATCTTCAAGCCGAAGATTTAATCGCTCGCCAATCATTACTGTTTTCGCCATATGAATACCTCAACTACTATAAAGCAGCAAGAATTAAGTTCCAAGCAAGAAAGGTTATAACGTTGACCCCTCTATATACGAGGTATAGACTTGGTTCTACGCAGTGATTTGGGATGATGCGTAACCACGCCAAAACTAGCAGAACAAAGAATCTGGAGGAAATGATGCCCAAACCTTTCGCAGTAACTGACGCAGATTTTCAAGAAAAAGTAATAAATTCATCAAACCCTGTCCTTGTTGATTTTTGGGCAGATTGGTGCACCCCTTGTAAGATGATAGCCCCTATAGTGGACGAATTAGCGGAAGAACTTGACGGGCGAGTAGAATTCGCAAAGGTAGATGTCGACTCAAACCCCGAAACGGCGATATCCTACGGCATCCGTAGCATTCCTGCTCTGATAGTATTCAAAGATGGCAAACCAGTAGAACAGATCATCGGAGCGGTGCCAAAAGACCAAATCAGAAAGAAACTCGACGCCGTTTTAGACGAATAAATCTGTAATTATTTCACGATTGATGGGAGTGGATAGGGCCCGGTGGCTCTCACGGACTTCAAATCCGCTGTATCTCGCAAAACGGGGTAGGAGGGTTCGACTCCCTTGCACTCCCGCCAAAATCACAAGCCCGCGATTTCACTACAGAACCCAAGGCTCCAATCTACTCTAAGTTGTAAACTCGGGCCACGTTACCACGAAGAATCTTCATTCGCTCATCTTCAGGAACGCCTTCTAATATGCGGTCAGTGACTTCTCTGGACTTAGGAAATGTCGACTCCTGGTGCGGGTAGTCCGATCCCCACATCAAGTTATCTACTCCTATGAGGTCTCTCTCTCGAATTCCCACGGGATCTTCTTGAAAACTAAGGAACACATTACGGTGAAAGAAATCACTTGGCATCATTCCGTTCCTGAATCTAGGTAGCGCGACGCCTCTATGGCGCTGAGTATAAGTATAATCCATCCGTCCAAGTAACATTGGAGCCCAGTTAAGATCGTGTTCGGTACTGATAACCTTGAGGTTAGGATACCGTTCGAATACCCCAGCAAATATCATGTTGGCTAATGAGACTCGAAGCCAATAGTCTGCCGCTATATCTTTTGCCAGTGGAGTTTCAAGAAACGGCATCCCTTGTCCGGGGGCAGATCTGTTAGTTCCAATATGGAAGCTCAAGGGCATAGCAAGGCTTTCTGCAGCCTCCCAAAAAGGATCATACATAGATAGATCATATGCCCTATCTTCCGGTGGATAAACCGTAATCATCGCCCCGACGAGTCCTCTCTGGTGTGCCCGTTCCAATTCCTCGATAGCTTCCGGGACCTCGTCCATATTGATCATGGCAAGGCCTTTAAGCGCATCGGGAAATGGAGCACAGAAATCTATTATCCAATCGTTATATGCCCTGCACGAAGCGGTCACAATTTCTTGACTTGGGATATTGAATAAAAACAAGCCGAGTGTAGGGTATACAAACGAAACATCAACGCTATCCGCCCTGTTATCATTCACAAATTCTTGAGCTACATAGCTACCTTCTCTGACTTCGTCCCATCGAGCTTGTGTACTAAGTCGTTGCGGATCATCAAAACGACGACCCGTTTGTGCCCCACCCTGAAAAGACATTGCACGTACGCCGTCGATAAACCAGTAATCAGCATCCTCCTCAGTCACAACCGTTGGAGTCCGATTCCTATATCTCTTATCAACCCTGGTCTCCCATAAATCAGGCGGTTCCATCACATGTGAATCAGAGGAAATCAACCAAATATTAGACAACTTCAGCCCTCCACGGCAATATCTATCTCTTAATCTATCGACGCGCTGCAGTACAACGCTGCAACGGGTTCAGATTGTGGTATTCAAACCAGACTATGTCAATATAATCCCTAGGAACGGTTCCTATTTTAGGATTCACCTGAGGGACGATCGCGTACATAGTGAGTAGTAGTTATCAATGCTAAAAGAAGACTTGCCTCGTTACGAACTCGTGTCTCCACTGTGATCAATTTTCGACCCTGATGAATAATCTTGCTCTCAGCTACAAGCTTGCCTTTATTAATATTGGACACAAGCTGGCAGGAAATATTAGTAGCAACGGGAAAACCTGTGGGAGAAGTTAGGTCTCCACCCAAAGCCGCTATCACTGTCCACGTAGCATTTGAATCAGCTAGGGAAACAATGGCGCCGGCGTGAACATAGCCGGTTGGTGTCGATATTACTGGTGACACAGTTAACTCTGAAATACTGCCTTCTGGACTTACAGACACTGCATGTATACGCATAGGAGACATCAAAGTTCCACTCAATCGATTGTTTAACCAATCGGCAAGTTCTTCAGGGGAATCCTCCAGGGGCCATCTCGTCATCAAGTCCACAAGATCCCTCATTTCTGATCTGATTTGGTATCCGCGTATGGACTAACCCATACATAAAAACAACGTGCTCCTAAAACCTATCAGTAACCTATCGGCAATTGGTATTCTTCTTGTCACCCAGGACATCTTTAAATAGATTCTTCATAACCTTATTATAGAGTTTGATTTGGCACATAATAATCCGTCTTCAAACATACAATTTGGGATCTTTGACCATATTGAGCCAATCCCAGGGGAATCCTTGGACCAAGTCTATTGCGACCGGCTCTCCCAAATTGAGCGCTACGATAAGGCAGGTTTTTTTGCATATCACCTGGCTGAACATCACACACCTGCAGTCCACAGTCTAGCCCCGTCTCAAAACGTGTTTCTCGCAGCCGCATCGCAGAGAACCGAGAGGATACGTTTAAGTCCCTGTATATATGTTCTCCCTTTACATCATCCACTTCGGCTGATAGAAGAAATATGCATGCTCGACCATCTCAGTAACGGTAGATTGGAGATAGGCGTCGGGAGAGGCGGACTATTAGAAGCATATTTCTGGGGCAGTGCTTGGGATCTCGAAAGCAACTACGCTAAATATATCGAAACTTTAGATATCGTAAGAATCGGTCTTAGCAACGATGTCCTTTCATTCGATGGACAATTCTATCATTTCGATGATCTCCCAATGAGATTGAGGCCAAAGCAGCGACCTCACCCACCCATGTGGTACATGCGTAACGTGGAAACAGCTGCACGAGAAGGGATGAATAGCATCATCGTAGGAACAATTGAAGGGTTCGGATCAAACGTCCGAAGATTCTGGGAAGAATGGGAGCGACATCAAGGTAAGGGCTCCAAAACACCACAGGGGACCGAACCTAAAATTGGTCTTGTTAATCACATCGTCTTGTCTCGCAACGAGTCGGACGCCATCAGTATCGCGGAAGAAGCGTGGACAGAATATATGTGGAATCTGACCACTCCCCGTCGTCTGGAGGCAGAACGACGGGGGTTGAATGATATGGCGTATCCCGACGCCAGACCGGCTGGCCTGCCGGACAGAGAAGCGTCTCCTAAATACACTATGGCTAGCGACAAAACTTCACAAAATCCCAACAGGTTTGGAGATCCTGGACAGGTTACTGATCAACCCCAAAATGCTCCCTTCAGAGTAATCGCGGGCACACCATCAACTTTGCGTCAATACCTAGATGAATATCTCAAAACCGGAGCTAACTATTTCGTCTGCGCCTTTCAATTTGGAGATATGAAGAGTTCCATCGCCAACCAATCTATCGACCTTTTCTTAAACGAGGTCATGCCATACTATTCTAATTCTTAATCCGGAAAACCCGACGTAACTGCGTAGAATATACTGGTTAGCTACTATAGATTAACTTCGGAATAGGATTCCCCGAATCCCGAAATATTAGGAGGAACCTTTTGGGCAAATTACTAATTCACAGTGCCCGCATTTTTACTGGAACATCAGACGATTATATGAATCGATCAGGCGTGTTTGTAGTTGATGGCACGATCCGTACGATCGCTTCAAACTCAGACCTTCCAATACCAGACCGGGAAACACATGTAGTCGATGCTGAAGGAGCGGTGTTGATCCCTGGGCTAATCAACTGCCATACCCACATAACTAGGAGACACGTACACAGACTGCCGATCGAGGCATCATTTCGCGCTTCGGTCCCGGATATCGAAGGTCAAAGCGGCCCCCAAAGAATATTGTTTGCGATGCGGAACGCATGGCAGGAATTAATGGAGGGAACTACCTCGTTTCGAGATTGTGGATCTAGACACAAGGTCAGCTTGGAACTTCGAAAAGCTATTACCTCAGGTAAAATAAATGGACCTTTAGTATTATCCTGTGGTGAAGGCATAGCTATGACTGGAGGTCATGGAACACATCGTGATTTCACTGCAATCGAAGCGGATGGTGTCGATGCTGTCCGAAAAGAAGTTCGTGCCCAGTTACGTGCAGGAGCAGACTGGATCAAGATGATGGCATCGGGCGGACTAGGCGGAATGCCTGAACACGAGGATCCTAGATGGTCGGAATACAGTGTAGTTGAGCTCGGAGTCGCCGTAGAAGAGGCACACAAACGATGGAAGAAAGTTTGCACGCATTGTGGATCCGCTGAATCTGTCAAAAACTCTGTGAAGGCAGGGGTAGATTCTGTAGAACATGGAATGCTATTAGACGAGGAAGCTGTTTCGCTCATGGCAAAACATGGCACGTTTTTTATCCCGACGCTCCATGGGATTTATTATGTGTACCGACGCGAGGAACAATCTGGACAGTCGGAATTTTCGGATTTCCTCAGAGACAAAGTTTGTTTACCGCACAGGGTTGGAGTAAAGATGGCCTATGAATCTGGAGTCAAAATTGCGACGGGAACCGATACTCTAGGAAACATGATTGAAGAAATCAAAAGCCTTAACGACATATGCTTCCAACCCCATGAAGCTCTCCAAGCAGCTACTCAAACAGCTGCCGAAGCCATGGGGATTGCTAATAAAGTCGGCACATTAGAACCTGGCAAACTAGCAGACATGGTCATCATAGACGGAGATCCTCTTGTAAACTTAAATGATCTCTACAAAGTAAAATCTGTTTACAAAACAGGAAATCTTGTAACGCTTGAATGGCTGAGTAATCTAACATAGCTAAGAGAATCTGATTACTTTATGTTCAATCTCGTTAAGACAAAATCGAGAAATCATTCTTCACTACACAACTAGCCCGTGACCAAGTAGACTAGCGAATATGCAGAATTCTCGCTATGAGTGTAGAAACAATGTCAGATTATTTGAATTTTAGGTTAACAAGGAGTCCTCAATGTCTGTTGGAATAATAGTACCTCTTCCGGCATACACGCTAAATCCTACCTTTATCGCTAAAAAGGCCGAGGAACTAGGATTTGAATCACTCTGGTACCATGAGCACCCGATTTTGCCTGTCACGAGTGCAAGCCCATTTCCGGCAACAGGCGGAGAGATCCCATGGACTTACCGCCACTTTACAGAGCCTTATATCTCTCTGGCTATGGCCGCTGCAGTTACTAGCAAGATTAAACTCGGCACTGGTATCACATT
>VEXF01000009.1 GCA_009391275.1 SAR202 cluster bacterium AD-804-J14_MRT_500m
CTAGCCGTGTGCTACCAAACTGCTGAGTTTAGTTACAGGTTGGCGGAGGGGACAGGATTCGAACCTGCGATAGAGTCGCCCCTATAACGGTTTTCAAGACCGTCGCCTTAAGCCACTCGGCCACCCCTCCGCTATTACAATTCTATACGTAAACCTGACCAAATCCTACGGCAACAAAGACATCTCAGGAACTTCACAAACAACCTTCCTTGTACTATCCGGGGCACTGTGCCTGCAAAAATTAGAGGTGCTGTACCGACCGCGTATATCCTATTCCATAAACATGGCCATCTTGCCCCGCAGATATTGGACACCTATAATCGCCCCTGACGCTATTTTTGAAATCTCTGAATAGGAGTGCCCTATATGTACATTGTTCGTCGTGTTGCCAAAACCCTGCCAGGTAAGGCCTGGGAAGTTGCCGGACTTCTGAACAAAATTGTAGAAGCCTACGAAGAAACCGGGAGAACCAAAGCTCGTATCTACATCAGCGGCCAAGGCACGCCTGGGAATCCTCCAACGGTCTACGCTGAATGGACTCAAGAACGAATAGAACCTACCGTCATGTCCAAGGTCCCAGCATCTGTCCGAGAAAATAACGCCAAGATGCAAGAGCTTCTCACTGAATATTCCATAGAGTTTTATGAATTAGCAACGCAGGAAAAAATGAAAGCTCGCGGAGTAGCTTAAAATCTTTTTACGAAAAACCTGTACGATATAGATGCGCTCAAGTTCACCGTAGAGAATCCAGGACCGAGAAGGGGGAGTGATATGACAGATCGAGACTTTATCGGCTATGGACCGAATCCCCCATCAATTCAGTGGCCTAATGGAGCTCGGATTGCTATCTCTTTAGTAGTCAACTACGAAGAAGGTTCAGAATACTCCCTTCTAGACGGGGACGCTACTGGAGAAACCATGGGAGAAGCCCCATCCCCTGTACCGATCGGCCAAAGAGACCTAGCTAACGAGTCGTTCTTCGAGTACGGCAGTAGAGTTGGAGTTTGGCGGATTATGAACATATTTGATGAGTTCGATGTCAAATCCACATTCTACGCCTGCGGATTAGCTTTAGAACGCAATCCCGAAGTCGGCCCTGCGATAGCGAACCGGGGACACGAAGTCTTCGGACACGGGAACAGATGGGAAGAGTACTTCAAGATGGATCGAGACACCGAAAGAGAAGCAATTCGAAAAGGGGTCGAGTCTATAACTAAGGCGACTGGTCAACGCCCTTTAGGCTGGTATTGTCGATACGGTCCTAGCCTCAACACAAGGGCCCTAGTTGTAGAAGAGGGGGGATTCGAATATGACTGTAATGCTTACAATGATGACCTTCCTTATTACACCAGTGTCCAAGGAAAGCCTTGGCTAGTGATTCCATATTCCCTTGAAGTGAATGACACCAAATTCTGGCGTGGAGGGATGACCAAGCCTAGCGATTGGTTAGAAGTAGCTAAAAATACATTTGATCTGCTGTACCGCGAAGGTGCAACACATCCGAAGATGATGTCTGTAGGGTTACATTGTCGAATTATGGGGAAACCAGCCCGAGCGTCTGCACTGAGACAATTCATACAATACGCCAAGTCCAAACCCAACGTTTGGTTCGCCCGACGCATAGAGATTGCCAGATGGTGGAAGGCAAACTATCCACCTTAACCAGGGTCCTGTTATATGGCTGCTGCTCCATCCCTCCAGTAACTAGCTCCGAGTCTCCCGTTGTGGCGGGTTAGGCATCGGACTTTTCAGCGGGCAGGGAACCTTGGTGATAGAGACGATTTCCGGTCAGAGCACGGACCACCGGCCATATCCAACGACATCCTATGTCCATAAAAGTTGTCCGAAGGATACAATTATTAGAGGCCATATTAAAAGGCGGATCTCCTACAATATTGATCAGGTATACAGGCTGATGATGATCGGATCTAAACTACAAACCATCTCTCTATTCTTGGGATGCGGAGGTCCAGATTTTGGGGCCGAGAAGGCAGGCGCAGAAGTCATCTTGGCAACAGATATCGATAAGGATTCAGTAGCGACTCTCCATAAATATTCTAAGGGCAAGGAAATAATAGAAGGTGATATAGCCGATATCTAATCTTTCCCCAAAGCTGATTTATTAATAGGTGGCTATCCTTGCCGATCCGTTTCGCTCGGCGGTTGGGCCCTGGTACAACCGTCAATTACTCTGCCGGCCTCCAAGTAACTGCATTAATTCTCCTACGTTTGCCTCATACTCAAGATGCTCTACTCTAGAGATGACTTCTTCCTGATCGGCCTCAGTAACAAAATTTCTTGCGTATCGTCGAAATTTTTCCGCCATCTCCGAGAAAGTGTAAGGGTTAGTAGGTGCACCCTTCCAATCATTAGCTTGCAAGGTGAAAGTCTTGTCGGCAATTGTTAGGACCACAATTGGTGGAGCTTCCATGGTAGATTCAGCTAAACCGGCGGTTGTAGATAGTTCTACCATGCCAGCCAAAGATCGTATATTGGGGTCCCACAACGTAGCTTCGCTAAACGATAAGGGATCTCCCACATCGCGAAGAAGCGCAATTGCCACAGAAAATGGAAGACTATATTGCGCTCCTAAGATTGATGTAGGCTCCTTATCGCAGAATCTAGCCTCCATCATCTTTTCCGTACCTACTATCCTCACAGATTTGACTTGATCAGGATCAACCTGATTGTTTTGTAGAAAGCGCCATATAACATCAATCACAGCATGGAAAGAAGCATGGCATGGATACGCTTTTACTAGTATGTCAAGAAGTTTCCAATTCTCTCCCAATCCATCAAGAAGCAGATCGGGCTTCGGATCAGGAGAATACACCTGCAAAAATCCTCGATGCCCCTCTAGAACAGTGGATGGACCAGTGAATCCATTTGCAGCAAGCATGGCGCTTTCTAACCCAGTTTGGGCGCCACGAGCTACATGTATGCGCTTAGTCATAGCACCTTCTTTGACAAATTCCAATAATCCTGCCCCATGTGACCCTGCGATCCCCAAACTATGGATCATCTGTTGAGATTCTAATTTCAAGGCTTTGCCAGCTCCAATTGCTCCCCCAAAAGGAGCATTCGTCCCAGGGCCATGGAATCCTCTTTTATCCTCCACAGATCTGGTAGCCGCCAATCCGATCCTACATATCACTTCATATCCTATCGCCGATGCAGACAAAAATGTGGCACCATCCAAACGATTTCTTTGCGCAATTGCCATCACTGCAGGAAACACAGCTGCACTTGGATGACACGAACCAGGAAGGAAAGCATGATCGCACTCAAATCCACCGATCATGGTCCCATTGACCAAAGCAGCGTACGAAGGGGTCGTAGTCTGGCTTGTGCCAAACAAAGAACAGGGACCGGTAGGTGAAACTTCATTCGCAAGCTTGGCTACCATGGCCGCCCAGGGGGTTGCAGACCCAACTAGACCCGCCGCCAAATTATCCAAAACGTACACTTTCATCGCTTGTACAACAGGGGCTGGCAAATCCCGATGCTCAGTTTGTACGGCAAATTCGGCTAGCTGTCTTGTCTCGTGCAAGAAAAGGCTCCTTTATCAGTACTAGTTTAATCTATATTCCTTAGCCGTTTACCCATTAGCGAATGTGGCAGCGTTTGCGCCAGCAATTCGTCCAAAAACTGCCCCTCGCATTAGCCCTGAGCCGCCCGGATAGTTATGATAAAAGAAGTCCCCGGTTATTTCCCCGGTGGCAAACAATCCCGGCATTGGATTGTCTTCAGTATCGATAACCCGCGCGTCAGGATCTATTTGAACACCCCCGTAGGTAAAAGTGATCCCGCATGCTACTGGATAAGAGGTATAAGGTGGCGAGTCAATAAGCGTGGCCCAGTTGGATTTCGCTGGTTCCAGTCCCGCCGTACATTTGCCGTCCTTTTTTGTGGAATCAAAATCCCCTGGTTGCACCGCAGCATTATAGGCATCGATGGTACTTACCATTTCAGCCACTGGGAGACCTAGACCTTCAGCCAATCCTGATATAGTTTCGGAAACAACGGGAGTCCCTGTGGAATATCGTTCCTCTAACAGATGAATTGTTTTAGCATCGAATATTTGATATGCGATCGCACCCGGCTGATTGAGAATAGCACGGCCCGTTTTAGCATAGGTCAGTCCCCCTAAGTCTTCACCTTCATCTACAAACCTTTTACCTAAAGAATTGACCATTATCGAATACGGATATGATAGGCGATTGGTTCTATCGGTAAGACGCAAATCCCCCATGGCTGGAGCATCCCCATCAATTGGCGTCGCATGACAACCTTGCCAATGGCCTACAGGTTTAGCACCAATTTCTAGGGCCATTCGCAACGTCTCACCAGTATTGTAACGAGTACCACGAACTTTCACTTGATCCCAACCAGTTCCCAAATAACGCGCCCGCATTTCCGCATTGGCTTCGAATCCACCCGAGGCTAAGACTACAGCCTTGGTCAACACATCCTCCATACCATTAGGCGTTTGTAGGCTAACACCACATACACTGCCCTGTTGATCTTGCATCAAACGAGTCATCTTGGCCTGATAGGATACTTCGATGCCGGAATTCTCGACGGCTCTAAACAAATATGCCATCAGTCCTACCCCTTTGTTCTTGGATTCCAAAACAGTCCCTGGATTAAATCGGAGGCTTTCTTCCGACTTAACCGACCAAAGCGCAGTCCAGTCCCATTCCACTCCTAAATCCGTCATCCATGTCATAGTGTCGTAGGATTTTTGAGTTAAAACCTGCAGCAACTGAGTACTTGATTGTCCACGACTAGTACTCATGATGTCATCTAAGTAACGTTCTGACTCGTATGGCTCCACCTCGACCCGCTCCCAATCGTTAGGAATTACATCTGGCCGAAGCGGCTTTAAATCTTCTAGACTTTCATAAGCAAATCTGAACAAACCACCGCTGAATCGACTGTTTCCCCCACGGAACGAGTGAGGGGCTTTCTCCAACACAAGAACTTTTGCACCAGACTGACTAGCAGACATCGCCGTAGTAAGAGCAGCATTCCCAGCCCCAACAACCACTACATCATATTTGATTCCTGCTTTCGAGTTTGCCATCCGGTCACCCTGCCTCTCATATCGTCTAATCTAGTGAAACCGGTTGCAATTTACCTTCATTCGGTCATAAGAGCAAGATGTCAAATTAGTCCTGCAGGAATTTTGACACTTTTTATGGCTCTTGATAGACTCGAGCAAAGTTAGAGATAGACGATAGAGGTACAGTTATGATCTATGAACTCCGTACATACACACTCAAATCAGGCGCAGTCCCCGGGTACGAGAAGGTATTCGGTGAACGTCTACGCTATCGTGAGAAACATTCAAAAATGGCCGGATTTTGGCACACTGAAGTAGGTCCTTTAAATCAAGTGCTCCATCTGTGGCCGTATGACGACCTGAAACATCGAACTGACGTTCGAGCAGCAGGAGCACAGGAAACGCAATGGCCTCCACCTAGCGAAGGCAACCTTGTGAATATGGAAAGCGAGATCCTTATTCCTGCACCTTTCATGCGTTCGTTAGAGGCAGCTAATCACGGCGGGCTGTATGAGTTGAGGATGTACACATATCAACCAGGCTCATTACCAGAGGTTTTAAACAGATTTGGGGAATCAGTAGAAGCAAGAGAAAAGATTTCTCCATTAGTTGGGGTGTGGACTACAGAGCTTGGATCACTAAACAAACTTTACCATTTATGGGCTTACAAAGATGGCAATGACCGTGACGAAAAGAGGGCTGCTTCTCGTCAACTTCCCAATTGGCCTCCCGATACCAGCGAATTTTTAATGAAGATGGAAAATAAATTCCTCATCCCAGCACCGTTTTCTCCACTTCGATAGGGCCAATCATGATCCGATTCTCCATCCTGCTTTGACATACGCAATGGTTATTCGTATTTTGAATGATCTACAAATCCTCGGGGTCCATCTATGAACATAGGAATCCTGGCATCACCAGCAACGAGTGCGATAGACATAGCATTCACGGCTAAGACAACCGAAGAGTTGGGGTTCGATTCTATCTGGTGCGCTGAGCATCCAATAATCCCCGTCCGTTACTCGACACCTTATCCAGGATCATCAGACGGGATAATCCCAGACAACTATCACCACATCGTGGATCCCTTCATATTTCTAGCCCGAGCGTCAGGAGTAACCCGCCGCATTAAACTCGGCACCGGAGTATGCCTGATTCCAGAACGAAACCCTCTACTACTAGCAAAGATAGTGTCCACTCTCGATCATTTCAGTGACGGACGTTTCGTTTTCGGCATTGGAACCGGATGGCTCAGAGAACAAGTAGAGATAATGGGAGGAGACTTCGAGCATCGCTGGAGTCAGACCAAAGAATCGCTCGAAGCTATGAAAGTTCTATGGGCCGAAGACGCTGCTGAGTACCACGGTCAATACATTAACTTTCCGGCGGTAAAATCATTCCCAAAACCAATCCAGAAACCGCATCCGCCAATCCTATTTGGTGGCAGTGCAAAAAATATCTTTAAGCGTATAGTAGACCACGGTGATGGTTGGCTACCAAATCGCGCCACTCCTGACGATATCGCCCAAGCTAAAACTACCATCAACAATTTATGCAAACGGACTGGCCGCGATCCATCTACTATTTCCATCACAGTGTTTCATATCTTTGGTCCTCCAGACAATCCTCGACTCATCCAGGCATTTTTTTCCGCTGGGGCAGATAGAGTTGTTGTACGACCTAAAGACGTTGGCACAGAAGATGAAATGTTTGCAGAACTCCATCGCCTGGCGACTTTATTGGTCAAATAAGGCATGTAAGAATTCCAACAATCATCAAAATTGATGCCCCGGAGGTAGGAATGCAAAACCCACAACCAACCTCGGCCGAAAAAACTATGGCTCGATACATGACGGGGGAAGTAGACCAAAACTTAGTGCCAATGCGTGTGGATCGTATAAGTTTGGAGCCGGCGCTAGATGATAACAACGGTCAAGGATTGACCTTGCACACAACTCACGGAAACTTGGGTGCAATTTGGCATGAAGCCCAAGGCTCCGCGAGAGCAGTGGTATTGGCAAGTGGTGCTGGCGGTGGATTTAATGGTCCAGGCAGGGTGTTTTATACTCAATTTGCCGAGGATTTGAGGCAAATTGGCATCTCTGCATTACGAGTCGACTACCGACACCCGGCCGATCTAGTCCCCAGTGGTATTGACGTACTGGGCGGCATAGATTTTTTAAAATCCAAAGGCTACGGACCAGCAGTGGTAGTCGGACATTCTTTTGGGGGAGCAGTAGTCATAGCAGCAGGTGCTGCGAGCCCTCATTGTTGTGGAGTAGTATCCCTAGCCGGACAAACTCAAGGAGCTTATAGAGCAGGCATGGTATCGCCCAGACCTTTATTGATCGTCCACGGTGAACGTGACACTAGGCTCCCGGTTCTTTGCGCCATACAAATCCATAGCTGGGCTGCGCATCCTAAGCAAATAGTCATTTATCCAAACGCAGAGCACAGCTTGTTAGAACACCGCGACGAACTAGAACTTCTCCTGAAAGAATGGATCCCTGAAACATTCCAGAAAGCCATCACCGAACAAGCCAATCAGATCTAAACTATCATCTCGTCAAATAATCTGAAGGCGTTAAGTAAATCTGACTTTTGACCAACCCTCTTCAAACGGTGTGCGAAATAATCGCTTCGCGACTTTCTTGCTAAACATCCACTTATCGTCTCGACGAATATATTCCTCGTTGTCGACCCCAGCCATCCAATGCGCCCCATTGTTGTAACCCATGATACAGGGCATGAAAGTAAACCATCGGGCTTTGGCTGTGTTCCCGTTTACTTCAATTTTTGGATTTATATTGTAATGAACTGCGAAGGTGAAGATCTTAGAAGCTCCTTTAAAAAACTCCCTTATCTCTTCTCGCCCGTTGTATGTTCCCAAACCTTCACTCTCCCAAACCGCGTCTTCTGTAAATAACACTGCTATCTTGTCAGCATCGTAATTATTATCACAAAGTGCTGCGTACTCAGCCTTTAAATTACGGATAGCTTCTACATCTTCGAGTGCTCTAATCCTTGCTTCCAATTCTTCATGACTCATTTCTATAGGCCCCCAAAATTTTCCGCCGATTGTAACACAGTGTTGATCCGTTAGATTCTATACTCGTCTCCGCAATCACCGATCGTGTCCATCAAGTTGCGAGACTTCTTTAGTATTGTCTCTAAATTCTCTAGATCATCGCAATCTAAATGGAAATTTCCGATCCTGCGGTTATCTTCAATGTGGTCAACAATCCCTAGGCGGGCTCCTACAATTACACCCGCTACAGCCGGCCTATCTAATATATATCTTACCGCGACATTGGCCACACTTACGGAGTGCTTATCGGCGATTCCTCTAGCAACAAGTAATAATTCCTGAAATAATTCCCACCCACCCCATGCATCTATCATCTGCTTATATTTCTTCAGACTAGCCGTGTTCAATTCAAAAGCCTGGGGTTCAGCAGATCCCAAATACCTGTCTGTCAGTAGACCTCCGCAAACCGTTCCATATGCCAATATATGAACCCCGTTGGATTGACATAGCAACGCCATCTGATTTTCTGGACGACGATCTATCATCGAATATTGCACTTGGTTCGACACAACAGATATGCCTTTACTAAGAATTTGGCCCAGCCTCTCCGTGTCAAAATTGGTTAACCCTAAATTGGTAATTCTTCCTCCCGCTTTAATGTCGGACAGAAAATCTAATGCCTGGAGGTACCTGTTGTCGTCATAGTCCCACCAATGAAACTGGAGGAGATCCAGACGCTCTACACCCATTCGTCTCAACGATCTTGTGATAGCTTGTCGAACTATATCTTTAGAAATTGATGCCGACGAGGGAACCCATTTAGTAAAAACCCGTAGCTTCGACAAAAGCTCATCTTCCTTTGCGTTGAGTAATTGCCTTCGAAATTCGCCAATGAACTCCTCAGCCGGACCATAATGGTCTGCTACATCCCACGTATTAAACCCAGATTCAGCGTATTCAAACATACTTAGAACAGCTGCTTCTGGTTGGATGAGGCCATGCGCGCCAGATACCTGCCAGAGTCCTGTCAGCAAACCAGAGATGGGCATATCACCGATAAACCTCACATTGTCGCTTGTAGATGAAATCACAAAGTTATCCTTCTACCGGACCCTATGCATAACCGTCCTAGTAGCTTCTACTAAGTTATCTATTTCATTTTCGGTGCTCAGAATGTTCAGAGCGCCTGCGCATGATGCCTGGAGCCACATACCTTCGTTTATTAATCCTAAAAACAAGGTTTTCCGTTTTAATAGATCCCCTTGGATCATCGAGCGATGGTCGATAATCGGATGTCCGGCTAAATGGATTCCAAACAATGACGCCACCCCGGTGATTTGCACTGGTACGTCAAGTTCATCGAACACGGATCGCATTTTCATACGCAGGCTTTCGCCCAGAAATGCCAACCGCTCATACACTTCTCTCGTCAAATTGTTCATTACAAACTCACCTGCCACCATAGTGGTCGGGTTAGCATTGAACGTCCCAGCATGTGGAACAGTTTCTCCGGGAGCTGATGGGTCAAAGACAGACATGATGTCCTCCCGTCCACCGAATGCGCCTACTGGTAGTCCTCCACCGATTATCTTACCTAGGGTCGTCATATCTGGTATCACGTTGAAAACTTCTTGTGCTCCTCCTGGAGCTACGCGAAAGCTTTGCACTTCATCAAAGATGAGTACTATTCCAAGTTCTTCGGTGACAGATCTGACTCCTTCAAGAAAATGGAGTTCAGCCGGAGCGTATCCGAACCTTGACGAGATTGGCTCCATAATCACGCATGCTAATTCGGACGCATTTTCTCGAATCTTGCGTTCGCTCTTTTCTAAATCATTAAAAGGCAGAACAATAACATCGTCTAGAACGCTCGGTGGTTGCCCAGGATGGTCAGATATAGCAGTAGGTCCAATACTATCTAGTTTGTCTGCAGGTGGCCCCACGCTCACAGATACATACTCGTGAGAACCATGGTAGCCGCCCTCGAACTTCGCTATCTTGTAACGTCCTGTGAAAGCACGTGCTGCTCTAATAGCCATCAGGGTGCCTTCGGTACCTGAATTCGTGAAGCGTATGGTCTCAACAGAAGGAATACGGTTGCTCAAAATTTCCGCTAACCGGACTTGTGATTCAGTTGGTCCACCGTAGGCCGTACCCCTAGCTATCTGATCCTGAATGACACGCACCAACTCGGGAGGGGCGTGGCCCATGATCAAACTCGTTGCATTGATCATGAAGTCCAAGTACCTGTTCCCATCAACGTCATAGATATGGTGCCCTTCGCCACGATCAACAAAAATAGGGTACGGATCAAAAAATGCTGTTCCTCGAGAACTTCCCCCAGGAAGGAATTGTTGGGCTTTTTGTTGTATTAATCTAGAAACTTCTGTTTTTGCTCTGTATCGTTCAATCTCCGCATCCCAGATATTTCCAGCCATATGAATCCTCCCAGTTGTGCATTTTAGCTATGGTACCATCGAACGATGGACCAGACTAACAAATTATCAGGTTGCATCACTTCCCAAGGCATCGTATGCTTTTGACATCGAAAGATAGGCTTATATCTGCGTAACAGCCTCTTCCCTAGGCCAATATTAGCGCAAACACGTATCCAACGAATATCAACAACATAGGAGGCAATCAAATGGCCGAGTATGATCTAGTAATCCGCGGTGGCACGATCGTAGATGGCACCGGTATCCCGCGGTTTAAGGCCGATATGGCAATAAAGGATGGGAGGATCGCCCGGATTAGTGGAAAAATTCCAACCGGCGGTGCCAAAGAGATCGACGCTGTGGGTTGCATAGTGGCTCCAGGAGCTATTGATCTCCATACCCATTACGACGCTCAGCTTAACTGGGATCCTTACGCCTCTCTGTCTGGGTGGTTTGGTGTAACTTCTCTTACCATTGGCGAGTGTGGCTTCGGTTTCGCTCCTACAAAACCCGAAGACCGAGACCTGAATATGAGGATGATGAATCGCATTGAGGCTATACCACTCGAATCTATGAGAAAAGGCCTACGATGGGACTGGGAGACCTTCCCGCAATATCTGGACAGTTTAGACCGACAAGGACTAGGGGTGAACGTAGGAGCATTGTTCCCTTTCTCTCCTATGCGCGGATACGTCCTAGGAATGCTACCTGCCAGAGAGCGTACTTCTGTCACGGATTCTGAATTAAATCAAATGCGGCAGCTATTCGACGAAGCTATGCAAGCAGGAGCTTTTGGCTTCTCTTTTGATAAGAACATGGAAGATCGTCCGGAAGATGGCGGGTTCCTACCTAGCCATGTTGCTTCAGACGATGAATTCATGGCATTAGCAGAGATCCTAGGAAAATATGGAGCTGGACACATGGGTCTCACTCTCGGTTTCGGGTATTCGGAAGAAGAACGACGATCCATTCGGAGCCTGACAGGGAACATGATGCGAGCTAGTGGGCGGCCATTTTCATTACTCGACATTGAAATGGGCGAGGATCCAGATTGGGAAGATACTTGCCGAAAGGATGGCCTCCAATTACTCTATCAACAACTTTCAACCGGAGTAGGCATAGGCCAACAATTTAGACTCTCTGAATTCAATATGTATGATTACATGCCACACTGGGTTGAACCACTATTGGGCACACCTGGTGAGAGAGCTGAAAAACTTAAAGACCCTAGCATCCGTCCTGCCATGAAAGCTGATGTAGCCCAATGGCCAAATCGCCGGACCGACTGGAATCGTGTCCGTGCAGTTGAGGTAGTTCACGAGAGGAACTATCAATACGAAGGTCTCTCCATAAACGAGATAGCAGCTAAAATGGGCAAGGAGCCATTAGACGCCCTACTAGACTTGGCCCTTGATGAAGGATTGGAAACCGAGTTCACCACACCACCACTGGATACTGAAGACGAGATAAACAATCACGGTAAAAGTCTTTTAGATCCTTACACTCATATCTCCGTATCAGATGGTGGTGCTCATACCCGCTTTACAACTCATAGCGTATGGCCCATGTTTTGGCTGTCCTACTGGATTCGTGATCGAGAATTGATGACTCTCGAGCAAGGACACTACAAGATGAGCGCTCTACCCGCTTGGATCACTGATTTCAAAGATCGAGGAACTCTAAGGGTTGGAAACTGGGCTGACATCATCGTTTATGACTTGGACAAATTAGGTTTCTTACACGAGAAACCGATATATGCGGACGATTTTCCTGGCGGTGAGCGGCGGTTGATTCAGAAACCCACGGGCCTGATGTATACCATTGTTAATGGAACCATCACATTCGAAGGAACCGATTGCACTGGCGAGTTACCTGGCAAACTCCTACGAAGCCACGATATGGTTAGCTAGAATCCATCTTTGGTACCTTTGAAAAGAGCCTCGGAATAACCGAGGCTCTTTTCATTCTTTGTTTCTTAACATTCACTAACCTGGGGGGGAAGCACACCGCTACTCAGCCAAATCATCATCAAGCGTATTTTGGGAAGTTATACCAAATGCTTGTGCTAGGAGCTTATAAGATCTCACCCTAGCTCGGAAAGAATAGCAATTGGTGACTAAACCTATGTCATGAGTTTGATACCTCTCAGCGTTATCCACTATCCAATCTCTTACTTGGTCGGGAGTACTATCTCGATATCCTTTTCTATAGCTGTCGACATGTTGGCGTGCCTCTTCGGTCAAAGGAAAATCTGCTGCCTCCTGAGGAGGAAACAACCCATGTTCCATCCCGATGAACCACGCCACCCTGTTCAAGTTACGGCTAGCTCCTAATAAAATAGCTTCTTTCTCGGTCGGAGCGCAGATGACTTGGAAAGTGACATTGACCTTTGGTTTTTTAAGAAAATTGGAGGCTTGAAATTCGTTCCTATAGATCTCAGTCACACTAGGCCCATAGTCACCAGTGTTACCGAAGAAATCTGCAAACGAGAATGGCATTCCCAATTGGGCAGCTAATTGGGCGCTGTAAGTGCTTGACCCTAGAAGCCATACCTCAGGAGACGAATCTGGGATTGGGCCTGGTAAGACATGGATCCGAGAAAACGGATGGCTTTCATCAATTTTCCCGTTAATGAAACCGATCAGATCTAATACTTGTTGGGGGAAATGTTGTATTTCGGCCTGACGCCGCGGATAGGCTAGTGCCGCAGCGGTCAACTGATCGCTTCCGGGTGCTCGACCTATACCTAGATCAATCCGACCTGGAAAAAATGAGTCCAAAATACGGAACTGCTCCGCTACTTTCAATGCTGAGTAATGGGAAAGCATTACCCCACCACTCCCTACCCTGATGGTTCGGGTTTGCGCTGCAATCTGACCTATCAATAGCTCAGGACTCGTCCCTGCAAATGAAGGAGCGCTATGATGCTCTGCCACCCAATAACGCTTATAGCCCAACCGCTCTACCGTCTGAGCTAGCTTTACCGATTCTGCTAATGCTTCTGCTGGTGTACCGCCTCTCCGCATGGGAGATTGGTCTACAACGCTCAGTGTAAACTGACTGGACGATGGTGGGGGATTAAATTCCGGGTTTGCTGGATTGTCTGACATAGAACTCAATTCATTCAATCGGTTAGGCTGAAGTAGTCAACAGAGCCCGACAAAACCGGGCCGCGTCATATAGATCATCGATCGGCACATTCTCCCTTACAGTATGCATTTCACGTGTGGACATTCCCACCACTACACATTTGATTCCATGCCTATTCAAGACATTTGCATCAGTACCACCGCCTGATGGACCGATTTCTGGCTCTAGGTTCATTGACCCCAATACTTTAGTAGCTCTTCCGACCATTGGATCATCATCTGACAGAGAATACATTTGGAATTCGACTTCCATATCGCCGTTTATCAAAGCATCTCGGTGAGTTCCCCGTGCCTCTTCTAAGGTATTTAACACCTGTAGTTTGAGCAAATCTATTGTCTCTAAACTCCTGCTACGAAATTCTCCAGTGAAAGCAGCAGATTCTGGGACAGCATTACGGACGGACCCTCCCTTAATAGTACCTATGTTAAACGTAGTCTCATCATCGAGCCGGCCTTGTGGGAGCTTACCAATGATATCTGATGCTATTCTGATAGCTGAAAGGCCTTTCTCAGGCTCCACACCAGCATGAGCAGATCGACCAGTAACTTCTACCTCTATACTTATGTAGGTAGGACTTGCCACGGTGATCTTGCTTACTGGACCATTACCGTCGAATACTACTCCTTCCTTTGCCTTCAACAAAGAAAGGTCGAGGTTCCGTGCACCCACTAGCCCAACCTCTTCACCTTTCGTGAAAACCAACTGTACGGGAATTCGACCTAGGCGCTCCATATGAATGGACTCTAAAGCTTCAAGCATAGCAGCAACGCCCCCCTTGCAATCTCCCCCGAGGATGGTAGTTCCATCGGAAATAATCCGCCCTTCCACAACCCTGGGATTGATGCCCCTTCCAGGTTCTACCGTATCCATATGAGCCGACAACATGAGAGGGCTTTCACCGTCCTCAGTTGCAAAAAGATTGCCGTGAGCATCTCTTTGTATTTCAAATCCTAAGCTGCTAAGCCTCCTAGTCAAATCCTGGGCCATATCTTCTTCTTCACCAGATGGGCTATCTATTCTTACGATATCGCAGAAAGTCTTCACCAACCGGTCTCGGTCAATCATTAATCTCTCCAATATTGCCTGATTGAATCCCCAAATCTATGGTCAGAATTATACACTAGAACACGCCCATGCCTCCGATTTGGACGCAGTTGGTACTAACGCAGTTATTTTGCTGCAGTCAAAATTCTTGACACCCCCAAGGGCCATTGATAGGATAAGTTCAGCCCTCATATGGTTCGCCAAAAGGGGGAACCCTCCCGTTAAGGCCTAAATTTACATGCCCATCTCTAAGGAGCCCGTGCCATGCCGAGCAGCACTAACCAAATCCACCGTGGCCTCCGAAGCGTCTACTTCGACACGAGCTCCGCCAGTTTCATAGACGGAGAAATCGGTAAGCTGCTGTATCGCGGCTATAACATTCACGATCTAGCTGAAAAATCGACCTACGAAGATGTAATATACCTCCTCTTGTATGGCGAATTACCAAATCGAAAACAATTGTCCGAGATAGAGCAGACTCTAAGGACGAGCCGCGAAATCCCAGATGAAGTTATCCAGGTTTTAGAACTGATCAAAAACAGTCATCCTATGGATGCACTAAGAACAGGGGTATCTGCGCTAGCCGCGTTCGACCCAGAGGTCAATGACAATTCCATAGAAGCCACCAGGCGTAAAGGTATCCGTCTAACTGCCCAGGCTCCCACGATTGTTGCTGCCCATCATAGGATACGGCAAGGTTTGCAGCCCATTCAGCCTGATCCCGAGCTAAATCTAGCCGGAAGTTTTCTCCATATGGTTTTTGGAAAGCGCCCAACTGCAGAAGAAGCACAGTTAATGGACGTCGACTTCATTATCCACGCTGAACATGGTTCCAACGCATCGGCATTCGCAGCCCGAGTGACTGCATCCACAGTCTCGGACCTCCACTCTGCTGTAGTTACCGGTATCGGTGTCCTGAAAGGACCTTGGCACGGCGGAGCCGCAGAATCCGTAATGAAGATGGCACAAGATATAGGAGACCCGGAGAACGCCGAGTCTTATGCTCGTAATATCATAGACAACGGCGGGCGTATCATGGGGTTCGGACACCGCGTATATAAGGCCGAAGATCCACGGGCACGCCACATGAGAGATCGGTCAAAGATACTGAGCGAACAGAAGGGCCAACCTCAGTGGTTCGAAATACTGCGCCATCTCGAGACTAAAGTAATGGCACCTTATAGAGAAAAAGGTATCTACGTTAACGTCGATTTCTATGCTGGTTCAGTTTATTATTTGCTAGGCATCCCTGATGATCTTTTTGTTCCCATATTCGCAATCGGGCGAATCCCAGGATGGACTCTTCAATGTATCGAACAATATTCTGACAATATAATCATACGCCCGCTGACTGAATACACGGGCCCCATGGATCGAGAATACATCCCTCTCGATAAAAGGGGTTAAGCGAACACCGGATCTCTAGACTTACCACAAGTGGTTAAAGATAAACCTCCGAACCCATCCCTGGACACCGACGTGTCTTTGCAGTCCGTCTCCCAAGAATTAGATAATCGCGTCCGAAATCGGGGCGCGGTCACCTTCGCCGAATTCATGTCATTGGCACTTTATTGGCCTAACGGGGGATATTATACTCATCTAGAAAACCTATCAGCATATAAAGACTATTACACCGCTCCTTCCGTTCATCCAACTTTCGGTGCATTACTTGCAGTCCAACTATTCCAGATGTGGCGAAACCTGAATAGACCCAATCCATTTTGGATCGTCGAATCAGGGGCTAGCAGTGGCCTTCTTTGCCATGACATAGTCAATTTTTCGACGCATTTGCCAGAAGGCTTCCCTGACGCACTTAGATATCTTTGTATCGACGTCAGAAAAACCGTAGGATTCGAGAGTAAGCTAGTGCACTATCGCAATGTTGTAGGGCGCATCTCAGCTACTCAGCTACCGCTTATCCCATTTGTAGGATGTATTCTTTCTAATGAACTCCTTGATGCCTTCCCGGTACACGTCGTTCAACAACAGAACGGCCAACTCAAGGAAGTTTACGTCACGACTGATGTTAATGGGTTAAAAGAACAGCTTGGTCCACCCTCAACAAATGCGCTAGTACACCGTCTGGAAAATCTCCAGATACACCTAGCCGAGGGACAGCGTGCTGAGATCAACCTCTCATTGGATGAGTGGTTACATGGAGCTGCCCAACTACTAAAAAGAGGTTATTTGCTAACCGTTGATTATGGTCGGGAAGCCACCGAGTTATACTCACACGAAAGGCCAAATGGCACCTTAACATGTTACTTTGATCATCTTCAAACAAACGATCCATTTCTACGAGTAGGACTTCAAGACTTAACTTCCCAAGTAGATTTTACGACGGTCAAAAAATTAGGTATGGATGTCGGCCTACAACCCGTGACATATCTCACCCAATCAAAAGCACTCAACAATCTGGGCATCAAGCACATGATGTCATTGTTGAGAACATCAAAATTATCGCAAGTGGAACAAGCCGCGAATAGAATGGGAATGCTGGATCTGGTCCGTCCAACAGGAATGGGCGATTTCAAGCTACTTGTCCAACAAAAAGATGTCTTCGCAGAACATCTATGGTGCGAAACCCCTGACGACGACTTGAAATCTCTACTGCACCGACTACCCTTGCAACTACTCACAGAGTCGCATGTATCACTGGTTGCTGCCAAATATCCGCATCTCACGCAAGACTGGGGAACTTGGGATCTAGAATAACTATATAAGCTGAACACAATGCTAGATTTGCTGCCATCGATATCCCGAATTTAACCATATTGGTACTTATTTAGATTTTCTGTTACTCACAACTTCTATGTCTTCATTAGCCAACGGCAAAAATTACACGTTATCTATTCTCTACCGTTAACGAAGTTTCTGATCTGATTATTCGGGTCGTACCTTGGGGTCGAGGAGTGCATAGCCTAGCGGTAGTTATGAATCCTGTATGCGCGACCATCCTATGAACAGGTCTCATGCTACGCTCAGATACATGCCACGGGCGCAACATTAACTCTACGGCCTCAATAAGCTGGAATCCACCGTGGGATTCCAATTCCTGAGTTAATCTGTGCACCTGCAATACGGTCGGGAGAAAACTGACAAAAATTCCGCCAGGAACTAGCAGATTCCCCGCCGAAGCTACCACCCTCCAAGGCTCAGGAACGTCTAATACCAGTCGGTCCACATCAGTCTCTTCTACTCCTTGGTAAATATCCCCCTCTTTCACGTCCAAAGAGTATCCTTTGGGAATCAATGGCGAAATGTTCTTGAGAGCTTGTTGGGTTTGATCGGACCGCAGATCATATGAGGTAACTTTGCCATTTTGCCCTACAGCTCGTAACAGAGCTAATGTGAGAGCTCCAGATCCAAACCCTGCTTCAACAACATGGGACCCAGGGAATATATCCCCCAGCATAATAATCGCACCTAAATCTTTCGGATATACTACCTGGGTAACTCGCCGCATTTCCAAAACGTAGTCTGAAAGCGTCGGTTTCAACGCCAAAAGCCTATGTCCATTACTAGTTTGCACCCACTCCCCTTGGCATTTACCAAGAACCTTGGAGTGCTCTAGAAATCCCAGATGGGTATGGAAAGATTCGCCTTCTGTCAGGGTAACAAGGTAACGACGTCCTTTGCGGTCTATCAAGAGAGAAAGGTCTCCATCTTGAAACCGTGATCTCAAAGACTCTGCAGGATCCATCCTTTCGCCTATATTGCTCATAGGTTTTGCGGTGCTACGAGAGGAGCATTACGACTGCAGGGCAGGGCCATTTTGCAACTTTCAGTGCCTCCCGAATGGACCTCATACCCCCTCAACAAATGCTTTTATCCAATCCGAATCACTTCAGACAAAATATCTTCCGGAGACGGCAGAACACCTGGCGGATATTCTTCTCGAAACCTGATGGTTCCTGCTCTATCGACTATAATTATGGCACGCTTGGGACCACCATTGGATTCATTAAAAAGTACATAATTCTTTACCATATCGCCGTGGGGATTAAAATCCGCCAAGAGCGGATACTGTATATTGCCTAAAGAATTAGACCATGCCCGATGCGAGTGCTGACTATCACAACTAATACCCAATACTTGGGCATTTTTCTCCTCAAACCGGGCGTTGGCCCTGCTAAAAGAGGAGACTTGGTTAGTTCAACCACCTGTGAAATCAAACACGTGGAAAGCTAATACTACCAGTTTTTCACCATTGAATTTAGACAAAGATATCTGCTCGCCTGTTTGATCTGGCAAACTAAAACCCGGAGCTACATCTCCTACGTTCGCTGACATTAATCTCCCTCCTATTGATAACGTTCGAAAGTGCTTCAACCGTGCACATTTTTACAAGCAACCACGAGATTATACAGATTGGTTTAGATTGTTACTACCGAACACGCGCGTATGTTCTTGACTGTATGATGCTAGTTTCTTAAAATTAGGTGAAACGTAGCTGCTTCGCCGCTACGTTTCACGTCGGCGAAAGTTAAACGCCCCAGTGGCGCAATGGTAGCGCAGCCGACTTGTAATCGGCAGGCTGGTGGGTTCGAGTCCCCCCTGGGGCTCCATCTCTAACCTCTGGATTGCGTGACGCGTAGCATGGACATATATTGGTGCAGACTGGCAGCTATGCTAAACTAGATCCAAACCCTTTTGGAGGGGTGGGTGAGTGGTTTAAACCACCAGACTGTAAATCTGGCGCTCGAAAGGGCTTCGTAGGTTCGAATCCTACCCCCTCCACCAAAATGTAGTGAAATTAGGAGAGCAATCGTGCCCACATAGCTCAGTCGGTAGAGCACGTTCTTGGTAAGAACGAGGTCCCCGGTTCAAATCCGGGTGTGGGCTCCATACGAGCGAGGTAACTAGTAAATATGATCTTAAGAAATCCTGGGAGGATCTGTAATGGCTAAGCAAATATACCAACGGGGAAAGCCGCACCTAAACGTCGGCACCATAGGTCATGTAGACCACGGTAAGACTACTTTGACCGCCGCCATATCTATGGCATTGGCAGCAAGTGGCACCAACACTAAACCTCGTGCCTTCGACACCATAGACAATGCGCCAGAAGAAAAAGCCCGCGGTGTGACAATCAATATTTCTCATATAGAATATGAGACAGATGAGCGCCACTACGCCCATGTCGACTGCCCAGGACACGCAGACTACATCAAAAACATGATTACCGGCGCAGCCCAAATGGACGGCGCTATTCTTGTTGTGAGCGCTCCCGATGGCCCCATGCCCCAGACGCGAGAACATATATTGTTAGCCCGTCAAGTGGAAGTCCCTAAAATTCTGGTCGCCTTAAACAAAGTAGATGCTATGGAAGATGAAGAACTCCTCGAGTTAGTAGAACTTGAGGTAAGAGAGCTTTTAAACGCCTACGACTTTCCTGGCGATGATTCTCCTATAGTAAGAGTCAGTGCCCTGAAGGCTATGGAGGAGTTAGAATCCGGACAATCCGACGGTCCTTCAACAATCGGGATTTTGGATCTAGTCAAGGCAATGGAAGACTATATCCCAGTACCTGAGAGGGCGAAAGATCTTCCATTCCTTATGCCTGTTGAGGATGTGTTTGGCATCAAAGGACGCGGGACGGTCGTTACTGGTCGGGTAGAACGAGGAACGATCAAACCTGGTGATAACGTCGAAATTGTTGGGTTCGGAGAGGTTAAAACAAGCGTGGCCACGGGCCTCGAAATGTTCCACAAAACGCTTGAAGAATCGGAAGCCGGAGATGCCGTAGGAGTTCTTTTGAGAGGCGTAGATCGAGAAGATGTGCAGCGTGGAGAGGTCCTAGCTCGGCCTGGCAGTATCAAGCCACACGCTAACTACAAAGCAGAAGTATACGTCTTAAGCAAGGACGAAGGCGGTCGTCACACTCCTTTCTTCACCGGATACAAACCTCAATTTTTCATACGAACTAGCGATATCACCGGTGAAATAAAATTACAAGAAGGCGTAGAGATGGTGATGCCTGGCGACAACACTATAATGGAAGTAAACTTGATGTACCCCCTCGCAATGGAAGCGGGACTCCACTTTGCCATTAGAGAAGGTGGCAGAACTGTAGGAGCAGGGATCGTTACAGAGGTGCTAGACTAGACTATGGCTAGAAAACGTGGAGACGTCCGAATAATCGTGACCATGCAGTGCTCAGACTGCCGTGAACGAAATTACACTACTACAAAAAATCGTAGGAATGATACCCAACGTCTGGAGCAGAATAAATATTGTTCTCGATGTCGAATTCATAAGATGCATCGGGAAATTCGCTAGACATGACCAGTCGTCCCCTCCAAAGTGGGTCCAATGTAAGACGACCTTCTCAAGAACAGATGCGCGGCTTCAGGCCGGTGGAATTTATAAAAGAGGTGGTTAGCGAGCTACAAAAGGCTGTGTGGCCAAGCCGAGATGAAACGATTCGTCTCACCTGGGTCGTGGTCGTGGTGGCGGCTTTAGTGGGGTTTGTACTAGGATTCTTTGACTTCAGTCTTTCTAGGACGCTAACCAAATACATAATCCTTCCCTGACCATTCAATTGACGTGGAAATGGATTGAAAACAAGTAGGACGCAAAAATGGTTCAAGAACAAGTAGATCAAGAAGCTCAATGGTATATAGTCCATACGTATTCTGGGCAAGAAGAACGGGTCAAGAAATACTTGGAACAAAGAATCCAAAGTCTGGATATGCAAGATAAGATCTTTCAGGTTGTCGTACCCACAGAAGATGAAATTGCTATAAAAGATGGCAAGCGACGCGCAGAAAAAAAGAAGGTTTTCCCTGGTTATATTCTCGTCCAGATGAAAATGGACGACGAGAGCTGGTACGCGGTACGGAACACCCCAGGGGTGACCGGGTTCGTCTCCACAGAAGATGAATCTGATAAACGCCCCAAGCCCATCGCTCTAGAACCCCGAGAAGTCGATTTAATCATGACTCAGCTGGAATCTGAACGCCCGCGCGTCAACCTAGGTTTAGAGACGGGCCAAACAGTCCGCATCACAGAGGGACCGTTCACGGATTTCATGGGAGTAGTGAACGAGGTAGATACCGATAGGTCTCGTATACATGTATTAGTATCATTTTTCGGAAGAGAGACCCCGGTAGAGCTAGACTTTCTGCAAGTAGAAAAACTCTAAGGACTAAAATATGGCAAAAAAAGTACGCGCAGTGATTAAGCTCCAGCTCCAAGCAGCGCAGGCCACACCTGCTCCGCCGGTAGGTCCCGCCTTGGGACAACATGGTGTGAATATTATGGCGTTTGTAAAAGAATACAACGCACGTACCGCTAACCAAACCGGCACAGTGATACCGGTTCACCTAACGGTATTCGAAGATCGTTCGTTTAGTTTTGTGCTACGCACACCTCCAGCGTCGGAACTGCTCCGCAAGGCTGCCGGAGTAGAAAAAGGTTCGGGCCAACCGCTTCAAGAAAAGATAGGCACGCTCAGCAAGTCCGCTGTTGAAGAGATAGCTAAATCAAAAATGGCTGACCTAAACTCCGCGTCACTGGAAGCGGCAGTAAAAGTAATAGAAGGAACAGCCCGCAGTATGGGAATAAATGTCGTGGAGGAGTAAACATTGAAAAAACATGGAAAAAGGTTTCAGGACGCCAACAAGCTTATAGATTCTGATAGAACCTTTACACTCAGTGAAGCAATCAACCTCATTGGGCAAATGCAAAGACCTAGATTCGACGAGTCCCTGGAGCTCCATTTACGAACAAATTCCGACCCTCGACATGCTGACCAAATGGTTCGTGGCGTAGCTATGCTCCCTCACGGCCTCGGGAAATCTGTTCGAGTTCTGGTCTTCGCCAATGGCGAAGACGCGGAAACTGCTAGGAATGCCGGCGCAGACTACGTTGGTGATGATGACCTTATTAGCCAAATAGAGTCGGGTTGGGTGGGATTTGACGTTGGCCTTGCCACCCCTGATATGATGAGCAAGATCGGGAAGCTCGGACGTGTCTTAGGGCGAAGAGGACTCATGCCTAACCCTCGTACGGGGACCATGGTGCCAGGTCGGGACTTACCGCGCACCATAGAAGAAGCGAAGATGGGCCGAGTAGAATACCGTATGGATCGAACCGCAATTATACATGCCCATGTTGGTAAGGTGAGTTTCTCTAACGAACAGTTGACAGAGAACATTGCATCTCTCATAGATGCAATTAACAAATCTAGGCCATCCGGTATAAAAGGATCCTTCGTTCGTACTGCTTTTATTACTACGACCATGGGCCCGAGCATTAAGCTCGATGTTGCCGACCTTCTATCGATTAAAGTAGAATAGACGAAACAGCCACGCTTAAGACAGCGGATCTCCACATTTGGAGTTAAAATTCTGTCCGCCGAGGCGCCGAGGCACGGAAGACTCAGATTTGAGAGTTGTGTCCCCGCGCTTTAGCGTGGGGATTTGTTATTTAGAGGACTAAAAATGCCAACGGATCGAAAGATACGCCAAGTGGCAGAACTAAAAGATCGCTTGGCTAGATGCACAATAGCGATTGCAACTACTGCAACAGGTCTTTCCGCTAATGATATGAATGACTTGCGAAAAAACCTTCGATCTAAAAATGTAGAATTCCGCGTTGTCAAAAACACATTGACGTATCTCGCCGCAGACGAAGCAGAATTATCTGAACTCAAGGGAATCGTTCAGGGACCCACCGCAC
The DNA here is from genome assembly GCA_009391275.1 of SAR202 cluster bacterium AD-804-J14_MRT_500m. The sequence goes on from VEXF01000009.1 coordinate 23,408, forward strand.
TCGCTTTCGGTTATGCCGATCCAGTAGAGGTTGCTAGCGCACTCCACGCGTATATCCAAGCCAAACGTTCCCCTTTAATAATTCAGGGGGGAGTGCTGGAGCACAGAGTACTTAGCACCGATGAGATAACCACTTTAGCCTCGCTACCATCTAGAGAAGTACTGATAGGCCGCCTATTGGGTCAGATGCAATCGCCGATTTCCCGGCTTATGCGACAACTCCAGAGCCCGATAACCGGACTAGTTACGGTTCTACCTGGGCCTCTAGCTGGATTAACAAACGTTTTACGACAACGAGCCGCACAACTCAGAGTCTAACCTTGACCATAGATCTAAAATCTTTTTGACGTTAATCAGGAGGGGAAATGAATAAAGAAGAAATCCTACAAGCGATAAAAGATATGTCTGTCTTAGAGCTTTCCGAACTAGTCAAAGAACTCGAAGACCAGTTCGGCGTATCAGCCGCTCCCGTAGCAGTTGCAGCCGCCGTTCCCGTTGGTGGAGCAGCATCGGCCGCAGATGCACCCCAAGTTGAAGAGCAAACTGAGTTTACCGTAGTCCTGCAAGATATCGGACCCAACAAAATCAACGTTATCAAAGCTGTAAGGGAACTGACATCTCTGGGGTTAAGAGAAGCCAAGGAAATGGTTGAAAGTGCGCCCAAACCCATCAAAGAATCCGTATCGAAAGACGAAGCAACAGAGATAGAGAAAAAATTGGTCGAAGTAGGGGCTACCGTAGCCGTACAATAGACTGAATTCCCACCTCAGGCTAGGAGGATTATCCTAGGTGAGCAAACGTAAAGATAGAGAACGATTTCTGGCTCAAAAACAATTGAACCCGGACTATGTCGGCTTCAGGGGACATACCCTGGGAGCCGGCGTGGAACCCACCACACAACTCGAAAGTATAACCTGCACCCGATGCGGTCGAAAGCGCAATGTTGCAGCAGGCGTAGCTCTTGAGCATTCTGGTGATTACATCTGTTCGACTTGTGAAGATGAGTTGGAAACTGAACCCTCTGACGAAGACCAGACAAATCCATAAGAATCAATAGTCAAAAACTGATTACAGTTGTATTGATAATTTATTGAATCAGCCAACGCTGCGCCCTTCCTATCTCACTACATAGATCATCCTAATATGGGTTCGGGTGGCCCAATCCCGCCAGACCCGTATTATTAGTGATATGTTTGGCGCCACCCGCCGATCAATCCAGTTTCTATCGATAATCTGGGAGAAGACTGTCGAGATGGTTGTACGCGGCATTCAACTGAGAATCCCTACCCAACGATATATCTTGTTCAGTTAAAGGTGCGTCTTCATCTGGCTTTAAGCCGTCGCCAAATAAAGAAAGCCCCGAAGGTGTAAACCATCTTGATGTTGGTATGTATATCGCTGATCCGTTACTTAGCTCGATGTATACGTTAGAACTTCCTAGCCCGGCAGTTCGTACTCCAATGATAATCGCCCCCACAGAATCCCGTAGTACAGCAGCGAAAGCTTCTGCTGCTGCTCCGGTCCCTTGGTTGACTAAAACAACCAGCTCCATCCCGCCTGTCAAAAAACCGCTTTCCTCTATGGTAAAGTCTCGCCTCTGCTCATTGTTGTTGATTTCATATATGAATGGACCAGCAGGAACAAACTGACCTGCAACAGCACTCGCATATTTAACAGAACCCTCTTTGTTGTTACGGAAATCGACTATAATGCCTAGTGTATCTAACTGATTGAACCGTTCTAACACATCCAGCGTCTCATTTAGAGTACCTTCACTGAACTCTATAAATCGGAGGTATCCCACGGAGCCCGGTAGCAACGACATCTCTATCGTTGGAATTTCTATTAAAGCCCTCGTTACATTTATCTCTCTTGACTCATCTTCCCCGGGCCTTTGGATGAGAAACGTTACCCTGGTACCTGCAGCACCTTTTACATATTGAGATGCAATTTCTAGGCTTTGTCCTTCAACTGAACGTCCGTTTACCTTGAGTATAAAATCCCCTCTCTTTAAGCCGGATTTCTCGGCGGGACCGCCACTCATCGGTGATATGATCGTTAATTGACCGTCCTGTAATCCGATTACAGCGCCAATTCCTTCATAGCTTGATTTGTTTATTTCCTTTATCCGTTGATATGTTTCAGAGTTCAAATATCCACTAACTGTATCGGGCAGTGAGTCCAACATACCGAAAAGCGCCGCTTCAGCTAATGCTAGCTTATCAATGTCCGGCGATCTGATAAGTATCAAACTTTTGACCCGCCATACATCCTCCAGTTCTTCTGGAACTTGCTTCGGTGGCTTATCAATCACATCGCCTAGTTCTGTGAGCAGAGGATAAGCCGGCATGTTTGCAAATTTGAGCATTTCTCTTATGGCACCATTCATTACAACATCAGCACTGAGTGTGGAGGAATCGACATATAAGTCAGTAATACCCTCCCAAGCTTCCCACATTACGGCATCGTGCCTAGGTTCATGAGACCCGAGATTTGCACATCCAATCCCAATGGCGAACACAACAGGAATGATAGATAAACGAATCATTACCTTTGTCAAGTTAAGAGTGCAGCTGGATAAATTAATAGGCATATTGTCCACAAAAGTCGGCGACGTTCAGTGTCCAGTTCAAAACTAATGCCATTGTAGCATCGGTTGAATTTGAACTAAAATCACAACCATCCCTAACATGATACAAGGTGGTCAATTGAACAATCACTCCCCTCATTACCGGAAGTTACTAATGAATATAGCGCCGTTGCTTATTGCGTTTTGGGCTATATTCTTAATATTTGGCTGCAGACCGGTCACGGACGACACAAGCGATACAACCTCGGTTGCTACAACTATGCCTCAACCTACAATAACACAAGGGCCAGAGACTCAATCCTCTACTCTCAACACACCACCGCCTAAAGAAGCATCACACAAAGGAGGAGTGTTCCGGAGGGTTTTTACAAACCCTCCTACTTTGGACCCACACCTCACTACAGATGCAACATCGGCTGCCATAATAATCGAAATCTTTGGCGGCTTGGTTACGATTAGCCCGGATTTAAAAGTTGTACCAGACATCGCTAAAGATTGGGACATTAGCGACAACGGACTAACTTACACTTTCTATTTGAGAGAGGACGTCACATTCCATGATAAAAAACTCGTAACCGCTCACGATTTTAAATGGTCATTCGAACGATCCACAGACCCTATTACCGGATCACTAGTAGTCGAACAGTATCTGGGAGATATAGTCGGAGTAATAGATAAATTACACGGAAAAACTCGCGAAGTAAAAGGGATTAAGGTTATTGACTCCCTGACCCTAGAGATCACTATTGATCAACCCAAGTCCTACTTCATATCCAAACTCACATATCCCACGGCATTCGTTCTAGACAAAGAAAACGTAGAAACTGGTTCACGATGGGCTAGAACTCCTAACGGAACAGGGCCTTTCAAACTTCAAAATTATGTACCAGGTGAATATTTAACGCTTGAAAAAAATCCAGACTACCATTTAGGACCACCACACCTCGACACAGTCGAGATGATCTTGAGTGGTGGAACTTCTATGTTAATGTACGAAAATGACGAAATAGACATAGCCGGAGTAGGAATGGCTGATATCGACCGGCTAGAAGACCCCAATGAACCTCTCAGTTCAGACCTTAAAAAAGCCCCACCATCATTCAGCACGAATTACATCGGCATGAATACGTCAGAACCTCCTTTTGATGATGTCAAAGTTCGTCAAGCTTTAAATTACGCCATCAACAAACAAGAAATAGCCACATTAGTATTGGCAGACCTAGTCACTCCTGCAAAAGGTATTCTTCCACCAGGATTTCCGGCTTATAACGAAGAATTGGAGGGATATTACTTCAATCCCGAAAGGGCTCAAATACTTCTAAAAGAATCTCGATATGGAGGGGATATGGAAAACTTTCCACCGATAGTTCTTACGGTAAGCGGTGGTTTCGGAGCTTCAGTAGGGTTGGACCTAGAAGTCATACTAGAATCATGGAGGCAGGTATTAGGGATAGAGGTTGAAATCCAACAAACCGAGTTCGCAACCTATCTTCAGGATCTGCATAAGAATCGTTTTCAAATGTTTGAGATAGGATGGATTGCCGACTATCCTGATCCCGAAAACTTCCTAGACCTGCTGTTCTACAGTGAAAGCAGCAACAATCATACCCGTTTTAATGATCCATTAGTCGACAAGTTATTATTGGATGCTCGCACTGAAACTGACACTAACCTGCGTTACAACACTTACCAACAGGTGGAAGAACTCATTGTAGCCAACGCACCATGGATTCCTTTATGGCATGGTGGGGAACAGCGTATTCTAATCAAGCCCTGGGTCGAAAATTATTATCTGACACAACTAATTGTCCCTAGACTGCGATTTGTCGAAATACATAAATAGTCACTGCAGGTTATATTGGCTACCTACATCGTAAAACGTTTGCTATGGACCCCGGCTCTGCTATTGATTGTTGCCCTAGTTACGTTTTTACTTGGGAATTACGCTCCTGGGGATCCAGTATCCATCCTACAAGGTCAATTTAACAATCCGGCTGCAGTCGAACGAATCCGGGAGCAACGTGGGCTCGATAAGAATATTTTTATCCAATACGGGATTTATGTTAAGAATATACTAAGGGGTGACCTGGGAGAGAGCTTTCGACATCGAGGACAAAAAGTTTCGGAATTAATTGGCAAACGAATATGGGTGTCGGCACAGCTCGGTATCGCAGCTTCTATAATATCGATTTTGTTAGGGATACCTCTGGGAGTGTTCGCAGCCATCAAACAAGGTACCTGGATCGACATGGCCACTGTCAGCGTTACACTTTTTTTTATGTCTCTTCCGGTTTTCATCACGGCACCTTTCTTATTAATGGCCTTCGGGTTATGGCTAGGTATATTACCAACTCATGGGTGGAACGGATTTTTCGATACTCGGATAATCATGCCAGCTCTAGTACTCGGCATACCAGGGGTGGCGGGACTCACACGTATTACTCGTGCTAGCACACTGGAAGTACTTACCCAGGATTATGTTCGCACAGCTAAGGCAAAAGGATTAGGTGAACTAGTGGTCCGGCGTAGACATATCCTTCGCAATTCGTTAATTCCGGTTTTTACTATTCTTGGTCTATCATTGGCAGGTTTGGTTGAAGGATCTTTCATAGCTGAAAAGTACTTCGGAATCCCAGGAATTGGGCTATTAGCGATAGAATCCTTTTTCTCTCGCGATTATCCGATCATCACAGCCCTCGGCCTAATAATTGCATCCGCTTTTGTGATAGCAAACTTGGTAGTGGACATCGGTTACCGATTTATAGACCCACGTATACGAACCACCTAGCTCTTAACTCTGTAGTTTAATATCTTTACTCTAACAACATTACCAGCTATTCGACTATCATCCCATAACAGGGGTAGTAGCCTGTGGGGTCAATCTATCCGTCGATTGCTTCGCAAGAAAATAGCTGTGGCTTGCATCGTAATAATCTCAATCATGTATCTTTCTGGGCTAACCACTATTTTTACATCACCGACACCTTATGGTTTCAACGACCAGAATTTACAACCCACAGCTACAAAACAAGGGCCCAGCTGGTCTCACCCTTTTGGAACAGATAGGCTCGGCCGAGATATGCTTACCCGAGTAATCTACGGTCTTCGTACTACGGTGATAATAACCGTCGCATCTATGGTCACTGGCGGCTTAGTTCTAGGGGTTGGTCTGGGCCTGATTTCCGGTTATTTTGGTCGTTGGCTTGACACATTGATCATGCGAGTTGGCGAAGTATTTTTGGCTTTCCCTGGATTACTTTTAGTAATTTTAATAGCCGCAACCGTGCGACCCCGGGTGGCTGACTGGATCAGAGGTTGGGCTCCAGGATTAGAAAACGTGACGGGGATTGATATCATTTCATTAGGTATAGTTGATTACGTGGTCGTATTTGGTTCTCTCGCTGCCTTCTCGTGGGTTGGTATGGCCAGGTTAGTTAGAGGTCAAGTACTTTACATCAAACAGAGCCAATACGTAGAGGCTGCGCGAGCTATGGGGGCATCCAACATACGGATTTTACTGATTCACATACTCCCCAATGTAATCAGCCCCGTGGTGGTAGTTGTATCTATTGGGATGGGAGCAACTGCTGGTTCGGAAATTATCTTGAGCTGGTTGGGAATTGGGATACAACCACCTACACCTAGCTTGGGGGTTATGATTTTCGAAAATGGTAACATAAGCGTACTCCGAACAACCCCACATCTCATACTGTTCCCAATCATGACAATTACGATATTAATATTTGCTTTCAACCTTCTTGGCGATGCTCTGAGCGATGTTCTAAACCCTCGGACACGATAATCCAACCTGAAAAGGCTGCGTATCTCAACGCAAACTCTTGAATCTCCGCAACCCTAACATGGCAATAGTGCTTGTGATCAGGGCTAAAAAGGAAACATCTACTGCAGTAGGTCCAGTCGAACTTACCGATCTATTGCAGCCCGGAGACATCTTGCCTTCTTTTCCATCTTGAGGTGTCTCGGTGTAGTCCGTAACTGCCGAGTCCTGCGAATCATCTATGCTATCCTTCTGCTCTGCTACCATACCCGCATCTGGTGTCGATATTAGTGACTTTTCCAATTCTTCTATGTTAATCGGACGTAGCCCGATCCAATCCCGCCATTCCGAGTCCAATCCACGCTGATCGAACCCGTAGGTTTCTGTCAATGCGGCATCCACGGATAATGTTTTACCAAGATCTTCCATCAATTGAGCCATCTTGTGTTCCCCGTAGACGTTTATCAAGTATGAAACTACTGAACGGGATTGGCCATACCCTATTACTACATCATCCGTACCGCCACTGAACGATTGCAGATGCCACAAGGGTTTCACCCTGCGAGTGTAAATTCCGTACAACAATGCATTATCGTACGACTCGCTGGGTGATATGTTTCCAAATTCAGCTAAACCCTCATTAAGCCAGATAGGTAGTACCCCGTATCCGCGGCCCGCGGAGTCATCAATCAAAACGTGAGTAATTTCGTGAGATGTAATTCCTGAAACTTCCGGATCGAAAGCTAATACAAGCACAACTCTGATTTCAGTGAAGGCCTGACCTTGAGTAACCAAACCTTCCCGGACAGCTTGGGCACGCGGTGGAAGAGCTACTGCCATATGTCTGTAGTTGTTATAAGCGATAATACTAATAGGGGAGACATCCGATACAGCCAACACCCTCGACATCTTTACCACTGCATCTTGAGCAGATTGCAGTATAGTTTCTGCACGTTTTTGAGTCGGTCCATAGTAATATACCGATAGAAGACCGTCTGACAGTAATTCCCATTCGAACCGCGGGTCTAAATATATAAACTCTTTCTCGTCGGTACGTACCACATTGCCCACTTTGTCACGCAACTCAAAATAGTATAAGAATTTCGACCCGGCGGGTATAAATCCGGCGCCCCCGCCACTTGTATTTTAAAAGAATCTACCTTCCACACTTGGACCCGTCTCAAACTCGACATGTCCATAGGACGTGGTATTAGTAACCTCTGATTTATAGAATACGCGTATATCTTCAATCGTACTCCTGCTTTCAGCTGAGATATTAAAAGTAATTCCATCTGGGAATTGGCTTATAACGTCTTCAGATCGTACAACTATCTCTCCTTCTCCTACCGCACCTACAACGTCTATGAGGAACACACCTGTAACAAGAATCGTAATTGCTGGTAGTATTTTTAAGAACGTCACAACCTTCACACGACCTGTCGATTAAACTTACTGCCAAACTCAATATCTGCGAACATTGACATAGAACAACAGATTGTAAAATAAGAGAAATACCACTGGTTCATCCTCTATTTCGAGACCTGTTAAGTATCATTAAACCTATGGTAGTTTTGGTCTGTTTCCTGTATCCACCCAAGCTCTTTTTGCCTGTTTAGGGAGAGAGGATGAGGTGCTTTACTATCAACTGGCACTCTGCCAATTATCCCAAGTTCTCGTAACCGGTCAATCTGGCCTGAGGGTACATCCAATAACTCTTCCAGTATATAGTTATTGGCCTCTCCTAACTCTGGTCCCGGCCTCCTATCCTGAAAATTGATCCTTGAAAATTTCCATCCTCGCCCTAGGTATTTACGCCTACCCATCTTGCTGTTTTTTGAATGAGACGCTGTTTCGAAAAAATTTCTTTCCTTGTAATGCGGATCTCTGAAGAGATCCTTGGTTTTCAGCACTGGCCCGCAAGGTATACCCAAGTTTTGAAGCTGATTCATAATCAGGTATTTATCCCGGCATTGTGTCCATTCCTTGATCAATACATCTATTTCGTCTTGTCTTCCGTAACGATTAGCTATATCTATATACCGCGGGTCAGAGACCAACTGCGGCATTCCTATGACTTGGCAAAAATCTGCCCATTGTGAGTCGTTCTGCACTGCTAACACTACCCATTCATCCAGACCTTTACACGGATAACATCCATGCGGAGCAAAGCTCCGATGTCGATTCCCAATATGGCGCTGTCTTTTGCCATTTAAAGCAAAGTCCAAAATTCCTTCTCCAGCGAATGCTGCTCCTACTTGATACATGGCAAGATCGACCCAGAGTCCCCTACCTGTACGTGATCGATGAATTAATCCAGCCATCACTGCAAACACGGCAGTCCAAGCGGCAATGAAATCTGTGTATGAATTACCAATTTTTGACGGGAGACCTCGATAAGACATAAAGGCGCTAGATCCATGCGTCGGTTCCATGGTCGCCGCTACGCCTCCATACAAGCTCCAAGGACCAGAATGTCCATATCCAGTATTAGAGACCGCAATTACATCGGGTTTGATTTTTCTTAGATTTTGATAATCCAACCCGAACCTACGAGTGACCCGTGGTGTATAGTTTTCTATCGTGATATCCGAGATCGCAATCAAATCTCTTAAGATCTGTTGAGCCCCTTCATCTCTCAGATCCAATGTAAGGCTTCTCTTCCCTCGATTTAAAGTGTGGAAAGTGCCGGACCGTTCCCACCAATCATCGCCGGGCTTGTTTTCTGGCAAAGCATGCAGCTGCAATCTGGAATCCGGAAGGTGACAGGCTTCCACTCGTATAACTTCTGCCCCAAGATCCGCCAAGAACCCTCCAGCATATGGCATTGCGAAAACCCGACTCAAATCTACAACCCTCACCCCATTTAACGGCAAATTGCACATCAGATTACGTCCAACTGACGGTACCGAACGAGGTCTTTATTAGACATACCAACCAATTGCTCATATACCTCTATATTGTGCTCACCCAACAGAGGGGCAGACCGTCTGGCTTGGAAGGACCCTTCACTTAACCTAACGATCTCTCCGGGATACGCCATTTCACCAATGACAGGATGGTTTACAGTAACGTAAAAGTCCCGACTATGAAGTTGCGGGCATTCGAACAAATCGCCTGCATCTTGAACCATTCCGAAGAGCAATCTCCTTTCCGCTGATGCATGAAATAGCTCCTTTTTATCCCATTCCAACAGCCCTTCGGATAGGATCTCCCGTAGATGTTCGCTATTTTCCATACGCCCTTCGGCAGTAGAAAATTTTGGATCGTTTAGTCCATCGATTCCTACCAGCTCTGCTATCGTTTCCCAAGGCTGTGAGCCTTGAGCTGAAGGTAGACAAAATCCGTCCTTGCACGGCATTATCTCTTCTAATCCAGAGTTTTGCGGAGATCGACGCCCCCGAACAGCCCCCATATAGGTATATGCAGACGCTGCCTGGACCAGATGTGCAGCCATGCATTCCACGATAGAAACATCGATCTGTTGCCCTAAGCCCATCGACATCCTATGAAACAATGCAATCAGACTAGCACCAGCGGCATTGATCCCTCCCACATAATCGGATTGATTTAAACTATTCCGTAACGGCTCTTTGTCTGAATCCCCGGACAAATACATCAGTCCACTCATAGCGCACGCAACGATGTCTTCTGATACAAAGTGTCGATAAGGCCCAGTTTGACCAAAAGGAGTTATGGACGTAACAATGATACCGGGATTTAACTGTTCCAGATCGCGATGCCCAAGTCCAATTCTATCTAAAAAGCCAGGTTTAAATCCCTCAACTATTATATCTGCCCGATCTGCGAGCTTTAATAACACCTCCTGTCCCAATCGTGTGCTGAAATCTAATGTTACGCCGCGTTTATTGGAATTAAGGTACAAGAATGGGATGCTCTTTTCTAAATGTGGATCATCATTTGCATAGGGCCCGGACCTCCGCAAGGGATCCCCATGACCTGGCGGCTCAACTTTTATTACTTCCGCACCATAATCAGCCAATAATCTTGAGCAAAAGGAAACTGATGTCCCTGGCCCCAAATCAAGAACTATTATCCCCTCAAGGATGCTTTCCAGCATGCAATCAGTCTTTCCATTCCAACGGTAATGACTTGTTTAATTTTGGCAGAGCCACTGTGGCATTCCCGTTAGCCGTACGCCTGCCCCTTTGGTTTTCCAACTCTATCTCGCACTCCACTAGACCGTAGTCTCCCTTGTCTTTTAGTGCAATCACGCGCCCGGAAAGAGCTAGAACATCTCCAGCAAAATCCATACCGCGGTGTTCTATATAGTACCGCCTTAGCCACCCTTCTTCCCCAGCAAATCGCATTAGTAGCTCACCAAAGTATTGGTTCTTTAAACTTCCATTAACTACAACATTTGGAAGATTTTGCCTAGTAACTGCGAAAGGTAAGTCCCAGTGTATTCGGGCGTAGTTTCCGTTTGCGGCAGCCCAGCGGACCAAATGTGTGGTTGTTACTGGTCCTTTTATGATCCCTGGTAACTCTTGTCCAACAACAATCCCTTCAAACCATTTCTGAGGCGAAAATTTCCAAGACGGAACAACAACGTTCTCATTTCGATAAGGGGGGGACAAACACGGCAATCGGATTTCTGGAGTGTCCCCGAGATCTAATGATTGTTCTTTCAACTCTCGGAAGATGTTTGTTCTCCGAGCTTTCAGCACGATCTCTCCGTTCTGGTTATGTTGAATCTCTTCTCTTTCCACAAAGATCAGCATCCCTGAACGGCCTTCTTTTTCATACACATCCGTAACTTCATAGTGTCGTGTTAGGAGGTCCCCAACAAACGCCGGTCTATAGAAAGTCCACTCAGCGCCGCCATTATAGCCATAACTCTTAATCGTCGTTGGTATTTCTAATATACCTTCTTGTCCCGCACCAAAATAATTGATGTTTTGACGCCACTCCTTCCATGTAGACAAAGGAGGGCAAATCAACCTTTTAAAACGCCCGCGCCTTGCATACTCTATATCTAGAAAAAGAGGATTCTTGTACTCTACAGCATCGGCCAAGTCATAAACCATTTCCCGAGATATCGCGAATTTATTGGTCTCTGACTCGGAAATGGTGCCCACCAGGGCTTCCACCTCTGGAGTGAGCATGGATCTCACCAATGCACAAACCTTCCACAACTACTAGACTCCGGCGATGCTACTACGCCTTTGAGGAATGGTCAACGCAGCAATGGCGCCGAAAGGCCATCTCACCTTGTCCGTCTAGCAATGCTATACTCGCGCCACCAAAATGCTGGAGGCTGTTCATGAAGCCCACTTCTCACCAATCCCCTATATATCATAAATATCACGTCCGGCCTATTATCAATGCAGCAGGCAGTGTGACTAAGTTTGGTGGTTCCAGAACTCGGAAAGAAGCATTAGAAGCCATGGAACAGGCCTCAAAGACCTTAGTGGATCTGGCAGACCTCAATGAAAAAGCCGGTGAAGTGATAGCCCGCATCACCAAGTCCCCAGCAGGGTTTGTCAGCAACGGAGCAGCAAGTGGGCTCATACTTCAAGCTGCTGCTGTCATAGCTGGAGCAGATCCTATAAAAATGGCTCAACTACCACAAACGAAGGGTCTGAAAAATCAGATCATTATCCAGACCATGCACAGATTCCCATACGATCAATCTTATCGAGCAGCTGGGGCAGAACTAGTGACCATCGGATCGGCAAGACGCACTGCGACTTGGGAGTTAGAAGGTGCCATAAATGAGAGAACTGCGGCCGTCGCATTTTTATTTTCGCCTTTTACTGCTCGAACCGGCTTGACTCTGCCCCAAGTCTCGGAAATTGCCCACTCAAGAGGTATTCCGGTCATTGTAGATGCCGCCTCAATGGTTCCTCCTCGAGAGAATCTGACGAAATACGTGAAAATGGGCGCAGATTTGGTAAGCATTAGCGGCGGAAAGGGAATTCGAGGCCCTCAAGGTTCAGGGCTCCTTTTTGGACGCAAAGACCTAGTTGATGCAGTTTCGGCCAATGCGAGCCCAAACCAATTCTTGGGACGGGGTATGAAGGTGTCCAAAGAGCAAATTATTGGTTTTCTCACCGCGCTAGAGGTATTCATACAAGAAGACGAAGAAGCAGAAATGAATGAGTATCGGAGAAAAGCTCAACAAATAACTGATGCGTTGATCGAGATTCCTGGAATGGCAGTTTCAGTGAAGCATGACGAACATGATTTCATAATCCCTTCCACCCTTATAACATTTGATCGGTCTTGGACCGGGCGAACAAAAGAAGACATCCTTTCTAGCCTTGCCTCTGGGGATCCTCCGGTGCAACTTCAGTCTATATTCTTGCCCGAGGACCAAATGGCAGTAGATCCGTTTAACGTGGACAACGAAGAGCTAGAAGTCCTTATACGTAGACTTAGGGAGGAATTATTGAAAAGCGATCTCTAGACATGGACGCACCCCATCCTGCCACTAGGCGTTCATTTAATATTTCGACACATTTGTATCCGTGAGCTTGCCAGTAATTAAGTAAATAACTCTTTCAGCTATATTGGTTGCCCTATCGGCGATACGCTCCAAATCATGCGTAACCCAGAGAAGGTATGTGGCCCTTTTAATGGTTTTAGGATCCTCTGCCATAAAACTTAGCAATTCACGATAAACCTGATCATAAATCTCATCTACATTATCATCATCTTTGCAAACTTGATGGGCAGCAACAAGATCTCGATTTACAAAGGCATCCAAGCTATGGCGCAACATGCCGCTAGCCATTTCGGCCATCCTGGGAATGTCTATGAGAGGTTTAAGGGGTGGCTCATCGCCCATCATTAGACTTATCTTACCAATTCCTTCCGCATAGTCAGCCATTCGCTCTAGCTCTACTGAACTGTGAAGAATAGTAATAAGAATCCTCAGATCTCTGGCAACTGGGCTTTGAGTCGCCATCACGTTGATACAACGTTCTTCTATATCAAATCGTTTCTGGTCTACATAGTCATCTTCTAGAATGACCTGACGTGACGCATCTAAATCCCTGCGTTTCAGCGCATCCAGCGACTTGGCTATAGCCTTTTCTACCATATTGCCCATTATGAGCAGTTCATCTTCAAGGGCCCTCAGTTGTGAGCTTAAAGCCGAGGTGGCCATAACTTCTCCTCCTCTTTAACCAAAGCGGCCTGTAATGAACGCTTCAGTACGTTCATCTTTCGGAACTGTAAACACTTGGCGGGTTTCCCCCACTTCTACGACAAATCCTGCGCGATCCTCATTTACGGTCATGAATATGGTCTTGCGTGAAACACGAGCAGCCTGTTGAATGTTATGAGTCACAATCACAATGGTATATTGTTGTGATAGCTCTCTGATCAAATCTTCAATGGCCTGTGTAGCCACCGGATCCAAAGCTGAGCATGGCTCATCCATCAATATCACCTCAGGATGAACCGCCAGCGCCCGAGCAATACAAAGCCGTTGCTGTTGGCCCCCTGAAAGATTTGTAGCTCTATCTTTCAATCTATCTTTCACTTCATCCCATAAAGCGGCCCTTCGCAGGGAATCTTCGACTAATTCATCTGTGTCAACCTTGAAACCATTGATCCTAGCCCCGAATGCCACATTGTCGTAGATAGATTTAGGAAATGGATTTGGCTTTTGGAACACCATTCCGATCCTAAATCTGATCTCTGTCGGGTCTACATCAGCGTCATAAATATCCATCCCATTGAATAAAACTTGACCGTTTATCTTGGCTGCGGGAATGTCATCATTCATCCGATTAAAACACCGAAGCAGTGTACTTTTGCCACACCCAGATGGTCCTATTATTGCCGTTACCCGATTCGCTTGGACATCTATATTGATGTCATGCAGCGCCTCAAAATCATCATAAACAACGCTAAGGGCTTTCACAATTAATTTCTTGGGCTCGATATCCTCCGGAGGCTCTCGGCTTGCTTGGTCGGATAGAAGATCATCTGCTATTTGAATCCGTGTTCCCTCAAAAACGTCCACCGCTTCAGGTATGCCCGGTTTGCTGTTTGATCCAGCGATATCGGATCCAACATTTGGGTCTGTCGATCGTCCTAACTGTGTCACCCTTCACCCCTTCGCTGGTACCTGTTTCTTAAAATAACCGCACCGGCGTTCATTACAAACAAGATAACTAATAGTACTATAATACCTGCTGCTGCAATCCCACGGAAATCTTCTTGAGGACGACTGGTCCAATTGAAAATTTGGATCGGTAGGACGGTAAAGGGATCTAAGGGATTTGTAGGACTGAACGCGATAAAGGTCAGAGCCCCGATCATTATCAAAGGTGCCGTTTCACCTATTCCACGAGACAAAGCCAATATCGTTCCAGTTAAGATTCCCGGCATGGCCTGTGGTAGTACTATATTCCACGTAGTCTGCCACCTTGTAGCCCCCAAAGCATAAGCTCCTTGTCGTAAAGCTATGGGTACGGCTCTTATGGCTTCTTGCGAGGCTATGATAATAATGGGCAAAACCAAGAGTGCAATGGTTAATGCACCGGCCAGTACACTTCTTTCTAGCGACATGGCTCGAACAAATATTGTTAGTCCAAGTATTCCATACACAATCGAAGGCACTCCTGCGAGATTAGAAATATTGAGTTTAATGGCAGAAATCAGCCAATGCTTCGGTGCATATTCTTCCAAGTAAACAGAGGCTCCAACCCCTAATGGGAATACGAATAAAGCCGTAAGACCCATCAACCATAGGGTGCCAAATAGGGCGGACCGTATTCCAGCTCGATCAGGGAAGCGAGATGGGAAACTAGTAATAAACTCCCAGTCTAACCACTTGCTACCTTCTTGCACGACATCGACTATGAGAGTCCCTAAAATCACTATTCCTAAGAAGGTAGCTGCAAGTATTAGAGCCAAGAAAATCGCCGCACGTTTTCGTTGGCTAGTACGTTGCCGTATAGGTGAACTCGCCCCTATCACCTCTAATACTCCTCTCGGTACCGTCGCACCACCATGTTCGCAACTACGTTAAGCAGGAACGTCATCACAAACAGAGTCATACCCACAGCAAATATGGTAAGGAATTCTGGCGTTCCTTGTGGGGTGTCTCCCAGACTAGTTTGAGCGATATACGCAGTCATAGTCTGAACGCCTTCGAAAGGGTTGACTGTCATATTAGGTATCGATCCTGCCGCCACAGTCACTATCATCGTTTCTCCGATAGCTCGGGAAATAGCCAATATAAAAGCCGCGATGATTCCCGATAACGCGGCTGGTACAACTATCCTGAGTGAGACTTGAAGACGGTTTGCTCCCAACGCATAAGCTCCATCTCTAAGAGACCTAGGAACTGAAACCATCGCATCCTCACTCAAAGAAGAAACCATCGGGATGATCATTATTCCCACCACCAAAGCCGCACTGGCAACATTAAAAATCGCTGCGTCTGGGTTGACGACACGGATGATGTGTGGTGTCACGAAGGTAAGAGCAAAAAAGCCGTAAACTACGGTTGGTATGCCTGCTAGCACCTCGATCATCGGTTTAAGTATCCGCCTAAGACCATCAGGCGAATACTCGCTTAGGAAAATAGCAGTCGCTAAACCTAGTGGAAGAGCAACTATGGAAGCGCCTACCGCTACCAAAAGCGTACCCACAACCAGTGGCAATACTCCAAAACTTTGCGGAATAAAATTAGGAGTCCACTGCGTTCCACTCAAAAATTCCCAAAATGACACATTCCGAAAGAAAGTCACTGTCTCGGTAAGTAACGTGACGATTATCCCCACTGTGGTTATAATCGATATCAGCGCACACAGTAGAAGAACCCCGTGGATTGTTCCTTCCCCCAATTTTCGGGAACGTCGTGATCTAGACAAAGGAAACTGATTCCTCGAAAAATTTCGCTCACGAACAGCCATCTATCTTGTTGAATGATTGGGTTGGATCATCCTAAATCCTCCATTCCTATAACCAAATCACCCAAGAACTCCTATTTTTGTGTTTGTGAAAAGCCCACCGAACATGAGGCAGGCATTCGCCAATTTTTATAACTGCAATGCGAAAACAACCTCACGAAACCATTAAATAGCCTTCGGACTAATACAATCTTGTCTATCTTAGGCTTTTTGCACAAGTTGCAGTGTTAACAGACTGTTAACATTTGCTAGTCAATTCTAGAATCATTGCGTCGCCGCACCCAGACGTACCGCTCAAGCACGAAAGTGCGCTTTGGAATATTGCATCTACAAATACCTAACTGGACAGAGTTGATTTATCAAGTGGGACCGTGAACGAAAACACACTGCCCTCGCCTTCCTGACTCTCCACTCCAATATGCCCTCCGTGTGCTTCCACTATATGCTTAGCAATAGCTAGGCCAAGCCCCATTCCTCGATCTTCCCGTGAGCGATCAATTTTATAGAATCTTTCAAAGGCATGCGGTAGATGCTCGGCAGCTATTCCAACCCCGCTATCACGAATTTGAACACTGATCTCGTTGCCATTGGCGAACATTGACATTTCCACCTCGCCACCCGGTTCAGTAAATTTCACGGCGTTTTCCACTAAATTAGAGATGACTTGTTGGATCCTTGCTTCATCAACAATAGCTTTCAATTCAGGCTGCGCAGAATCGGCAAAAAGTCGGACTCCCTTTTCGTTTGCAATTTCTTGGTGTATTTCTATCCCGTCCATGATTAAATGCTGCAGATCTACGCTCTCTAATTGGAGTGCGGTCTCACCAGTTTCTAGTCTTGACAGATTCAATAGCTCTTTAACCATCCAAGTCATCCGATCTACGTTCTTGTTAGCTCTATCAATGAATTCTAAGGCTACATCTGGCTCATATAAGGCCCCGTTCTGGAGCGTTTCCACGGCAGCTTTAACGGCAGCGAGTGGTGTCCGAAGTTCGTGAGAAACGTTCGCAACAAATTCGCGCCTCGTAGTCTCTAGTCGCCGAGCCTGTGTCAAATCGTGAATCACTAACAAAACCCTGTTGCTAGTATGTGATGTCAATGGAGAGGCGATAACGCTTAAATATTTGCGGCTCGGCGAAAGTTCCAGTTCTAATTGGCGTGGAGATCTCTTTTCTTGACAATCCGTAACCAACTTATTCAACTCGTGGTCTCTCACCGCTTCTACAAACCTAGTGATAGAATTAGTTGGTAGTTCTAGTCCTAGAAGTTCTTCTGCTGCCGGATTTTGCAAACTGATATTGCCATTGGAATCTATCACTACCACGCCATCTTTCATTGTAGCCAAGACCGTGAACAGATGGTCTCTCTGTGCAGAAGATTCTGTGATCATTCGTTTTAAGGCCGCAGCCATCGCGTTAAAGGCATCGGCCAATTCACGGGTCTCGTCCGATGAACCCGGTGGAACACGGTGGTCGAGATCGCCTTGTGCGAGTTTACGAGCACCGTATATGAGATTCCGTACCGACCTTGTCCCTCTCCGAGCAATGAGATATGCCAAAACTACGGACAATAGCGCCACACCCGCCCCTGTAATACCAGTACTTCTGATTATTTGCCCTGAATTATTCGCTTGTCCATCCATAGTGAGGAAAATAGAGACTACGGCCAGAGCTGTAAGTATTAGCAATATGTAGGCTAAAGCGATTCGCCATTGGATGCTTTGTGGAATTCTCACAGTTCAAACCTATATCCGGTCCCCCGGATCGTAATAATTCTACGAGGGGAACCCGAGCCGCTCTCAATCTTGGATCTCAATCTACGTATATGGACATCTACCGTCCTATGATCTCCAAAAAAATCATCGCCCCAAACATTATCCAACAATTCATTTCTACTAAACGCCATGCCAGGGTTCGATACGAGAAATGCCAATAATTCATACTCCTTCGGACTTAGATCTAATTTATTGCCTTTAAAGTTAGCTGACTTAGCCCTTACATTCAGCACTAGATCACCCGCAGACAACATTCCTGCAGAAGCATCCGTCTTTGAGGCCGTCTGTACACGACGTGACATTGCTCTGACCCTTGCCATAAGTTCACGCATACTAAAAGGCTTGGTCATATAATCGTCAGCCCCCATATCCAATCCAACCACTTTATCCAATTCTGAATCTCTTGCTGTTAACATCAGAATTGGAGCGGACATATCTTTCCGAAGGAGTCGGCAAACTTCTAGGCCATCCAACCGCGGTATCATGAGATCAAGAATGATTAAATCAGGACGATATCGCCTAGCTACCTCAACCGCAATTTCCCCGTCAGTAGCAGAAATTACTTGAAATCCCTCATTGCTCAGATTGTATTTCAAAGCTGCTTGAAGAGTTTCATCATCTTCAACAACTAACACGGATCGTTTGATATCTGCAAACATCTCTGTGATCGCAATAATTCGTTATTCTACTAAGAAACTGGCGTTAGCGTGTCATTGTATCCTTGGTAGCGTTTGTGCCTGCAATTCGACCAAAAACAGAACCGGCTATAAGTCCTGACCCTCCGGGATAGTTATGATAGAACAATCCACCTATCAGTTCGCCTGCGGCGTACAATCCCGGTATAGGCAAACCTTCTGTATCGATGACTTGAGTTCTTGCATTTATACGAAGACCACCAAAAGTAAAAGTGATGCCACATGTAACCGCGTACCCTAGGTAGGGAGGAGTGTCTATCTTCTGTGCCCAGTTGGATTTAGGGGGTTCTACTCCGGAGGTACATTTCCCGTCCAAAACAGTTGGATTGAAATCGCCGGGCTGAACCGACAAATTATATTCTTTGATCGTCTTTAGCAATTGCCCTTGATCAATATCCAGTCCGTCAGCTAACCCCTCGATGCTTCCAGACTCAACCATAGTACATTGAGGGATCCGATATTCGTCCCGCAATAGATGCTTAACCTTATCGTCAAAAATTTGGAACGCCGTCCGTTGCGGTTGGTACAAGATCTCTCGCCCGTATTTTGCATACGTGTAATTACGCATATCAGCGCCTTCATCGACGAATCGTTTTCCATAGACGTTTACGATGACACCAAAGGGATATGAATGTTTTTGGAATAAATCGGTTACGGTTCTATCTCCGTAAGGCGGTGCATTAAGATCCCAAGCGACAGCATGGCAACCGCTCCAGTGTCCGTGTGATTGTGCCCCCACGTCCAGCGCCATTCGTATACCGTCTCCAGTGTTATATGGGACACCTCTAACTTTGGCGAGCTCCCAACCTGGACCCAAATAACGAGTTCGCATCTCTGCATTAGCTTCGAATCCACCGCACGCTAAGACAACGGAGTCAGAGAATACTTTTTGCCTACCGTCCGGGCCTTGTTTCACAAGGCCAATCACTCGAGCATTCTGGTCTTGCAACAGTTTAATCGCTTTCGTCCCGTACTGCACTTCAACCCCCGTTGAAACCGCAAGATCAAACTGTTGATCTGAAAGACCTTTGCCACCCCCAACAGCTTCGACCGTCAATCCTCCCCAAAATCTATGTTTACCATCCACCTTGAACGATTGTCGCCCATACAGTAAGACAAAGCGTAACCCTAATTTCCTTTGCCAAACCAATGTTGGATGAGATTGGCTAACCAATACTTGAGCTAATTCTGGATCCGACATCCCTTCGGTCACACGCATCAGGTCGTCATAGAAATCTGATTGAGTGTAGCTCCCTACATCTATCGAACATTCCTCTTCGGAAGACATATCTGGTATTAGTGCCTTGATGTCCTCGAGTCCTTCATAGGCACAACGTATGGCGCCTCCTGTAAAATAGGAGTTCCCACCTCGAAAATATTCCGGAGCCTTTTCGAGGACTAAAACGGTAGCTCCTTTATCACGAGCTGCGAGCGCGGCACACAATGCAGCGTTACCTGCTCCCACAACGATAACGTTATAATGATCCGCCATTACGCCTCCCAAGATGATGCTATGCCTAGATGCAACAACTGTCAACGCATAACGTTCACATAAGGGCTTTCACTGAACATCTGTGTTTACAACCTGAACAACCGACCTTTATCATGGATGCGGTACCCGACACTTTCTCGCGAGAAATCATCAAATGAACTATGAAACGATCCTGACAGACCAAACAGAGGGAGTAGGCATTATTACTCTTAACCGTCCAGAAGTCCTTAATGCTATGAGCTTAAAGCTTATCGAGGAACTCGACTCTGAAGTTTCACGGATGGGATCAGACGGCAGAGTGAAAGCAATCATAATAACCGGAGCGGGGGAGAAAGCGTTTTCCGCCGGAGCCGATATTCATGAAATGCGCACCTTGACCCCTGACCAACTATCAGAGGGCCATCAGATTAGGTACGACAGCCATTGGCGAATCGCAAACTGCCGAAAGCCCATCATAGGCGCTATTAACGGTCTGTGCTATGGAGGTGGGACAGTACTCGCTTCATCTTTAGACTTCCTAGTAGGATGTGAAAAAAGCAACTTTAGATTTTTGGCAGTGGTTTATGGACAGATGAACGCCACGTGGACTCTGCCGGTCATGATTGGATGGCCGATGGCTAAAGAAATTCTGTACACTGGCAGGATTATCCTGCCAGACGAAGCATACCGAATCGGACTTCTTAACCATCTCGTGCCTTCGTCGAATCTCCTAGAAAAGGCACACGAATTAGCCTCGAATATCGCCAACAATCATCCCGCGTCTGTGGAAACGGTGAAAAGGCTTATGTTGACAAATCTGGACAAGTCATGGGAAGAGATGCACCTCAGAGAACATGCAGCCAGGCAAGGTCAAAATCTACCATTAGAGCAGGGGTTCAAAGAGTTCATAGACAGAAAAGGTCGGTAGTCAAAGTCACTATGGTTGATAAGAAAATAGCAATAGTGGGAGTAGGAGCGATCGGCGGAACCATAGGCGGGTGTTTATCGATGGCGGGGTACGACGTAACCCTGATTGATCAGTGGCCAGAGAACGTAGATCTTATGAACTCCCAAGGGCTACGCATGTCTGGAACACATGGAAACCATGAAGTTCCTGTCAAGGCGCTTCATCTAACTGATGTTAGCCTAACCGGCTCTAAATTCGACATCGTATTTTTAGCCACAAAATCATATGACACAAAATGGGCTGCAACTTTCTTAGCACCGCATCTCAAGCCAAGTGGTGTAGTGATTTCGGCTCAAAACAGTATTAACGACCCCATAATTGCTCAGATAGTAGGTTATAACCGCGTGCTGTCTTGCATATTGAACCTGGGTTCTGGGATGTACGCCCCGGCACACGTGGTAAGAACTAACGATCCCGAGGGAATTACCGTGACGCTAGGCGAGTTACATTGCAAGATTTCGCCAAGGCTCAAGGAAATCGAGTACATGATGGCCAGCGTAGGAAACACGAAACTCACCACCAATACGTGGGGGGAACGTTGGGCAAAATTAGCAGTGAACTGCATGGTCAATCCTATGTCAGGTATAACCGGAATTAGTTCATCTGAAGTACGTCAGAATGAATCTACGCGCGGATTAATTATTAAAGCCGCCGCGGAGACGGTCCGCGTGGCCACCAAGATGGGGGTCACGATGGAACCGATTAATGGAATACCCGCTCAGGCCTACCTAGACGCAGACACTGGGGAAGGTTTGGAATTTGTTCAATCCGAATTAGCGCAGGCCGCAGGCACTCGAGGAGAAGGGTTGCCCTCTCTTCTCCAAGACATCAAAAAGGGTCGTCGAACAGAAATCGATTATTTGAACGGATATGTTGTCGTCCAAGCAACCAAATTCGGCATCCACACCCCAATCAATCAAGCATTGACGCGGACTGTTAAAAAAATTGAATCTGATATGTTGGCTCCAGCTTTATCCAATCTAGATATATTGGAATCGTACATTTAAACGAATCCTAAATAACAACGGCAGAGTACTACTCCATTACTTGAACTATCCGCCCAATGGTCACTCCGACCCTCGATATTTCCAAGTATTTAGGCATAAGCACAAGATATAACGATTGGAATCTATCCTCGAATTGTACAACAAGCTACAAAAAGGCTTTGTTATAAGCGGGGAAACATTCAAATTTTGTGAGTATCCCGCTCTGAAAAGTCTTGCCAAGCTTCTTGCCAACCAATTATAATCCCAACCGCAGCTTCAACTGCCTTATTCTCTTTGTCTGCAAAGCGTATGCTCCGACATAGCGGAAGCGCTTACCGATAAAGGAGGTTCAATGTACTCGTCTAAAATCCTTAAAGTTGTATTGTTACTGTCCCTACTCGCCCTAGTAGTCCCATTCAGTGTAGTCAAGGGGCAGGTGGCGGGATCCGCTGTCATACGAGACTCCTCAGCTGGTCTATCAGACCAGGTTTCGGTCACGTTGACAGATGTTCCGGCCTTAGGAGCAGCAGAGGTGTATGAAGGCTGGTTAATCTCCGACGACGGATCGGCCAGCCTTAGCATAGGGATCTTATCAGTTGACTCAGATGGAGTTATCGACACATCCGACGATCCCTACACCAATGCCGATGGAGCTAACCTAGCTTCTGGTTACGACAAGTTTGTAATCACCATAGAGCCAGTCCCAGACGATGATGCAGCTTCATCAGGAAATGTCGCATTCTCAGACCAAATTCCAACCGACGGGATGGCACACATCAGACACCTGCTATCATCGGCACCAGGAACCACCAAAGGCATAACGGTCGGACTCTGGGAACAAACAAATGTGGCTCTAACCCATGCGAGTTCTGCATCCGATTCAACGGCGCTGGCAGACATACATGAATACGCGGCTCACGTCATCAACATCATTGAAGGTGCCGACGGAGCCAATTTTGTAGCCGACGAAGATAATCCTGGGGATGGGGTCGGAGTTTTGTCTTACGCATCTGACGCCCGAACCCACGCTGAACTCACCATCGCTGCAGTTTCTGGAGACGCCACATTCACCCTTTACGAACCCAACGTTTCTGAATCAGCGGATAATGTGGCAGATTGGGCCGGTCAAGCTAGGGATTTCGCTGTCTTAGCTCGAAGTCAGAGCAGCGCCTCTGTCGCCACGGCATTTGTTGCCAACGCCGAATCTTTGCTCGAGAGGGCCTTGAACGGGTATGACGCAGATCGAGACGGCAGCATAGTAGCCGGAGGCAGCGAAGGCGGCGCTATCCAAGCGCAATCCAGCGCCCAAGATATGGCGACATACAACCCACGAGAAGGAGCTTCGCTCCCAGCTACGGGTGATACCAGTTGGTCAGTATTTGCTATTGCGGCGTTATCGGCAGGCGCAGTTCTAATAGCAATGGGCAGCATGTTAGTCCGGAGATCTCGAACTCATTTAGCATAAAAGGTACTTTACCCTAAGGTATAAAGACCCCCCCGAACGGGGGGGTCTTTATACCTTAGGCAACTCTGAATAGACTTCCTCAGACTGCTAACATTTGGATCATAGTTAATAGGATCGCCGAATCAACATGGTGTCAGCAAATAAGAGACCCCAACAATTCGACCGCTATCTTAGAAGCCCGGCGCCAACTCAATCAAGGAGATAATCATGGTAGATAAAATACGCAACAATCATCCGGACATATCGCCAGCAAATGGGGCCGGAGTTAGGGCCATTAAGGCTGGGGATACCGTCTACCTATCCGGCTGCACTGCGTTGAATACCCCTGAGCAGGCGGCCGATGTCATCACACAGGCGAGAGTTACGCTGGACAAGATCAAACGGATCATAGCCGCCCACGGCGGGAAACCGTCTGATATTGTACGAATGACTATATTCGTCGTCGACATGCCGGCGTTCATGACTCGCTATCAAGAGTTCAACCAACTGATGGAAGACTTATTCAAAGATGGTGCCTATCCCACTAGTACTATAGTAGGCACAACTGGATTGGCTATCGCCACTATGAACATTGAAATTGAAGTGACTGCCGTTTTATAAATCATCACTAGCGCTCTAGCATAAAGCGGCCATGGAACATTCACTTCACGGTATCTCAGATGTTGAGTTGACCCTTACTTTGATCAATCGATAAAATAATGCGAGAATCTTTAGTACACCCATAAGGTTATTGATCTTGGCAAACCAAACTGGCAAACGTTACCTATGCTCCAATTGTGGTTCAGAGTTGCTCGTCACCAGAGGTGGTGAAGGAGCTTTGAAATGCTGTGGTAAGATTATGAACGTTAAAACCTAGGAGCAACAAACCTCTAATACATTGCCAAACCAACTAGGAAAACGCTACTCGTGCACACAATGTGGAACCATAGTTTTATGCGTAAAACAAGGGGATGGAAACGTTGTTTGCTGTGACTCCGAAATGGAAATCCAGGCGCCTCGTCCCCTTCCTTCATCCGATTAGCGCCACGTTACAGATCGTTTCCAGATACTTCCATCACGAAAAGCCGGTCCAATCCTGCTAAGTCTTGTTCTATCGAGATAACGGCGTCACCAAATAATTCCATAGCCGTCTTTTCCAAAACTGGAGATTGGCCAGGGTCTATCTCTAGTAGTACTGTAGCCCTAGGAGCTAGTTTTGTTGCCGCCTGCTCTAATAATCTGATCAACTGATCCACTCCTTCACACCCGCCGTCTAACGCCGACCTAGGCTCACATCTAACTTCCGGAGAGAGTTGATCCAATCTGCCAGTTGGAATATAAGGAAGGTTACCAACTAGAACATCAACCGGCCCATCAATATTCTCTAGAAGGTCACCCCTCATTAAAGTGATCCTTTCTCCTAGGTGATGGTTCTGAACGTTAACCCTCGCTACATCCAACGCCTCTGCCGATATATCGACAGCTAGTACGGTACACATTGGCAAATGCATAGCCAAGTTAATAGCTATGCATCCAGATCCTGTGCCCACATCGACTACTACAAGAGAATCCTTTGCTAACCGCTCCAAGCAAACCAGCAATGCTCTCTCAACTAGCAGCTCTGTTTCAGACCGCGGCACCATGACTGCCGACGATACCTGAAGATCTACTCCATAAAACTCCCTATGGCCGAGAATATATGCTAATGGCTCTCTTTGAATCCGCCTAGCTACGATTGATTCTAAGTTTCCAAGCTGTTGAGAGGTTAAGACATCATTTTGGAAAGCATACAACCGATGCCTGGCGACTTGTAGCTCGTGAGACAATATCATTTCAGCTTCCAACCGAGGGTCAGGTATGTCTGCGTCTATCAAGCTCCCTCGCGTTTGATACAGAAAATCTCTTAAGGTTGTCATCTAACACCCCTTTGCAGATGCTGCCTTTCACCGTGCAAAGCCGAAATTCAAAATTCGACCCAGATATTTGGAGTCAGTCTGCCAACGAGGTGACAGAGTTTATCAATTTCTTAATGTCGCCTCGAGCCCTCGAACTTGCTCGTCAACTACCAACGCATCCACCACTTCATCTAGCCAGCCATCCAAGATCTTCTGTATTCCAAAGAAGCTCTGCCCTATACGATGATCCGTGACCCTATCTTGCGGGTAATTGTAAGTTCGAATCTTTTCGGCACGATCTCCAGTACCCACCTGTGATCGTCTCACTTCTGTAATCTCGTCTACCTGGCGACGTTGTTCTTGTTCATACAACCGGGCTCTGAGGATCCCCATTGCCTTTGTCTTATTCTTAAACTGAGACCGCTCATCTTGGCATGTCACCACGATCCCTGTAGGCATGTGAACTAAACGAATTGCGGTCGCCACTTTGTTCACGTTCTGACCCCCATGTCCACCTGCATGAAAGACGTCAATTCGGAGATCATTCGGACTGATGGTGACCTCCACTTCTTCCGCTTCGGGCATTACAGCTACCGTGGCGGTAGACGTATGAAGTCTGCCTGACGTTTCAGTCAACGGCACTCGCTGAACTCGATGTACACCACGTTCGAATTTCAAGCGACTAAAAGCTCCTTCACCTTTTACTTCAAAAGAAATCTCGTTAAATCCTCCCAGATTTGATGGATTGGAGTTTAAGGTTCCAACCGTCCATCCTCTATTTTGTGAATACCGTTCTATCATTCTAAAAAGGTCTGCAGCGAACAAACTCGCCTCTTGTCCTCCTGCACCCTTCCGAACTTCCACAATAACATTACGATCATCATTCGGGTCTCTCGGGAGTATAGCGAGACGAAGTTGCTGCTCTAATATGTCTGTTCTCTGATTAAGATCAGCAATCTCCTCTTGAGCAAGATCCACCAATTCCTGATCTTCGGCAGCGTCAAGAATCTCCAGCGCATCTTTTTGTTGCTCCGAGGCACGCTTAAATTCATTGTTCAAATTGACAGTCTTCTCGATGTTTGCCCGTTCTTTTGCCAAAATTTGGATTCGTTCGTAGTCCACGGAAACATCAGGATCCGCCATAAGATCCGCCAATTCATGATATCGGGCTTCTATTGCATCGAGTTTATCGGACAGAGTGCTCATAATTTCAATCGTTGTGACAAGACGTCGACATCCAATTCTACGTCACCTATCTTCATACCAACAAGACCAAGGATTCCACGTATCTTCATTGGTATAGTAAGGAGTGGTATCACATAATAACCCATCACAACGCATTGTAAAAAATTCTTAATTGCATATGGCAAATGAA
Source organism: SAR202 cluster bacterium AD-804-J14_MRT_500m (assembly GCA_009391275.1). The sequence continues at coordinate 50,272 of VEXF01000009.1, forward strand.
TCTGATACTCCCACACCAACTTGATTGATCAATCTTTCTCTATGAATTGGCATGATAGTAATTTTAATGTCTGTTGCTCACATCTTTCTTTCGGTTTATAACAGCGGTCAATATGACACAAGTGAATATCATGAAACACCAAGGCAAGGTATGAGCAAAAGCGGCTCTAATTTGTAGACTAAATCGGCGGTCGTCTGGTATGCCAATCCGTAGACTGTTGATAAGCATACCCTGCGTTTAATGCAGTTGTTTCTTCAAATGGCCGTGCGGCCAGTTGAAGGCCAATCGGATGCCCGTTACTAAATCCACAAGGAACAGTAAGTGCCGGAAAGCCAGTCAGATTGAATGGCCTAGTGTATTGGGTCAACGCCGCTATAACGCCTATCTCTTGGCCATCTATTTTAAGTTGTTCTTCACCAATTTTTGGAGCTATCATGGGTTCCATAGGGCCCGCCAGTATATCCACATCTTGCAACAGTTGCGCAGTTGAATAGGTAAATGCCGCTCTAGCGCGTTGTGCACGTATATAATCCACCCCTGATATAAACAACCCGGCTTCTATACGCCATCGAATCGATGGATCGTACTCATTCCCTCGTTTCAGAACCATGTCCCTATGAAACGCCGCGGCTTCTGCATAGAGAATTACTGTGGACATAGCCGCGGAATGATGGTACATGGGCCACGACACTTCTTTAACCTCAGCGCCCAACCGCGCGAGTACATCCAACGCACGTTCTACAGCATTCTTTATTTCGACGTCGACTGGTACTTCAAAATATTCTTTGGGCACACCAATTCGAAGCCCCCGTACATCCCCAGTCAAAGCGGCGCGGTAATCCGACAAAGGGGCGTCAATTGATGCCGGATCCCTGGGATCATGTCCAGCAATCACTTTCAACGCGAGCGCGCAGTCCTCTACGGTTCGACCCATAGGGCCTGGATGATCCAAAGACCACGACAATGGGACAAGACCATATCGGCTCACTCTCCCATACGTCGGCTTGATGCCAGACAAACCGCAGAGAGCACTCGGGATCCTGATAGATCCACCTGTATCAGTCCCCATTGTAATCGTACATTGTCCTGCTGCTGCTGCTGACCCAGATCCCCCACTAGAACCACCGGTGATCCGATCGGGGTCCCAAGGATTATGCATATCTCCATAATCACGATTAAGTCCAGTCGGACCGAAGGCGAACTGATGCATATTCAGTTTCCCAAAAAGAATTGCTCCTGCGTCCTTAAATCTCTCGGCTACAGCGCCATCGTGCGTAGGCATAAAGCCATCATAGATTTTTGATCCAGAGGTATTTGGCATCCCTTCCACATAATAGATGTCTTTTAAGCCAACAGGGATTCCATGCAGAGGCCCACGATAATTACCAGATTGTATCTCTTTCTCTGCCAGTTTTGCGGCTTCCAGCGCTCTTTCACCAGGCCGAGTTATAAAAGAGTTCAGAACATCTTCTGTTTCTTCTACACGATCCAGGTGAGCTTGCACAACCTCCACCGGAGATACTCGTCCGGAGCTAATTTGAACAGACAGATCGTCCGCACTCATATAGCAAAGTTCGTTAGCTGGCATCATCTATCCCCTTAGCGGGGAGAATGTATTTGATGGTTCTGTTTCCCCCACATCTATCTCTCGCAATTCCGCCACAGTCCGCATAATATTTTGAGCCTGAAAGTAAATCTCTTCCATGTGATCCTTGTCATTGGTATCTAGGCCGAGCTGACCGGCCATCTCGAAGAAAGCTTTTTTAGTGAGTTCGGTGGAGTTTCCCATTTTTTGCCTCTACCATTTGGATTCTGAAGTTAACAATCCTGCCTGAATGTCCTATATGGGCTTTTCTTTAATCTCAATCAACAAATTTCTGTGCTGCTTATCACCTGCGTTGGTAACACGGTGCGCTTCATGTGCACCTGAATACCGAAATACGCCTAGCGCTGGAGTTGTCTGATCCTTCGATCCATCCGCCAGCTCTCTATCAATTACACTATCCATCAAGCCTACGGTGATGTAATCCCACGTGTGATGATGCCAAGCACTAGATTCCCCTGGGTCTAGCACCAACTCCCAAATCTTCACTTTGTCATTTTCGAACAGGACATTAGTCCCTACCGATCCTAACTCATGATTATCCGCCATGATTTAATGTCCTTTTCTGCGTTAAGCTACATTTGTAGTGGCCTCACGATGCCAAATCATCACAATTTGCTACTTCATACGTCTCTTATTGGCATCTTAAATCAGTCGTCTATACCCGGTTCTCCTGGGCCGTCTAAGCTTCGTTTTTTACCGGATTTCGAAGGACACCTATACCTTCGATTTCTATCTCACACACGTCGCCGTCTTTTAGCTCTCCCGGCTTGCCCGGTGTCCCAGTATAAATCATATCACCTGGTTCCAACGTCATTGCTTTGGTTACGTGACTGATGACTGTCTGAAGATTAAACAAGAACAATTGTGTGCTTTCAGACTGGACTTCGGTACCGTTAACACGCGCTTTCAGCCGTAGGTTGTTAGGGTCTAAACCCGTGACAAGAAATGGGCCTGCCGGGCTAAACGTATCAGAAGACTTGGCACGCCACCATTGACCATCACCGCGTTGCCAATCCCTGGCGCTAACATCATTACCACAAGTGTATCCAAGCACATGATTTAACGCGTCGTCTACCGAAACGTTCTTACATCGATCTTTTATGACTGCGACCAACTCGCCTTCTTCATCAACCCTACCGTTAAACGCCTTGGGTATTACAATTGTATCCTCAGGTCCTATCAGGGACGAAGATGTCTTCAGAAATATGAGGGGCTCCTTTAATGGTTCTCGTTCTCCTAAATGGCTTTTATAATTCAAACCCACGGCTACTATTTTGGCAGGCTGGCAAGGGGCTAGCAACTTAACACCAGAGATAGGATGTGTATGGTCCGTGACCTCAAATTTTTCGAATGGCGATGCAGTAATCTGTTTTACGATGTCTCCATCAACCACGCCGTACGCAATCTCACCGTGAGCCAAATATCTGGCAAAAATCATATGCGATATGCCCTCCTTGTAAATCTCAATCTGTGATTTGCTGTCCCTATATTTGCCGTCATTCTAGAGGCAGTGGATATAATAATCTAGACCCGTTTAGGATCGATCTTCACATAGCTAACGAACCTTGACACTTTAATTTGCCTTATCTATAATTCGGCCCATCCCTCAGTAGGCACAATTAGAAGTTGATGCCACCTCGGGGGGCTTTGGTATTTCACTTGGGAGGAGCGGTTGATGGCCCACATAGGCAAGCACGAAATAGACCTTATGGCCCATCTGATGCGTCGAGCTGGTTTTGGCGCACCCTATCATGAAATAGTCGCTAGGGCCACCAAGGGATATGAGGTTACTGTCGAAGAACTTCTCGATCCTAACAAGAATGGTGTGCCCGCCTTTGACGAGTTGGCATTGGCCCGTTTTTATCCGGATATCGAGATCCCAGGTGCACCAGCATCAGGGACCTCGAACTTCATGTACCATATGATGACCACCCCAAGACCGCTTGAAGAGAAAATGACTCTTTTCTGGCATATGGTATTCGCTACGGGCAACTCGAAAATTGACAACCCCACAGAAATGGTGCGGCAGCTAGGAATGTTCCGAGCTAACGGGCTCGGAAACTACAAGGATCTCCTGGTCCATCTAGCCAAAGATCCCGCGATGATCTACTGGCTAGACAACAACGAGAGCCACAAGGATGCCCCTAATGAGAACTGGGGTCGAGAGTTATTAGAGCTCTTCACAATGGGTCAGGGGAACTACTCAGAAGATGATGTCAAGATGGCTTCCAGGGCATTCACAGGCTGGACCATTAAACCTAAAATCCCACGGCTTCCTTACGGAAGGCACTTATGGCAGTTCGAATATAAAGCAGAAGATCACGACGACAGCGAAAAGTCCTTCCTTGGAAGGACCGGACGCTTTAACGGTGAAGATATTATAGACATAGTCGTAGGGGAGACAGCTACACACAACTTCGTTGCCCGTCATCTGTATAATTTCTTTGTGGCAGACGAGGTTCAAGTCCCAAGCTGGAAAGACGTTCCTGCGCAAGACCCCAAAGCAGTCGAGGCTATCGCAAATGCTTTCGTGGAATCCGGCTTTGAAATACGTGACACTCTTCGTTTCATTTTTAACGCAGACTTCTTTAAAGACGAAAGCGTCCGGTTTGCAAAAGTTAAAAATCCCGCCGAAGTAGTGGCCGGCACTGTCAGACTCGTAGGTGACTTTAGAATTCCTCGACCTGGCCTGCTTCCTATATCGCAGGAATCTGGCTTTCAAGGGCAAGAAATTATCAACCCACCGAGTGTTGAAGGATGGCATACAGGCCAGGAGTGGATAGATAGCGGATCACTGCTCCGTAGAATAAACTTCGTGGCCGACAGGTTAGGAGACACATCGCTACCCGGTGTTCAATCAATCATCGATGAATTGGGTAACCGAGGTGACATGGAACCTGAGAACTTCGTGGAGAGTTGTCTGGATATCCTGGGTGCCCTAAGAGTTCAAGATGAGACTCGGCAGCAACTGATTGAGCACGTAAAAGCCGGCGGCGCCCTACACCGCGGTTCTTCTGAAACCGATATTCAAGCATTTGGTCAACGTGTAGCCGAAGTACTACAGTTGATTGCATCGACAAGAGAGTTCCAATTCGGTTAATCACCAGAATTCCAAGCCTTTAGGAGGATTAAAATGGCAAAAGACCCCGTATTGGTAGTATTCCAGCTAACCGGAGGTAACGATTACCTCAACTGCATAATCCCTAGAGATAATGCTCTTTATAGGGATTACAGAACTACGGTGAACGTTCCTGAGGATGACATCATACCTATAGATGATAACTATGGCCTACATCCGGCTATGGAGCCAATGAAACAGTTTTGGACAGAAGGCAAAATGGCCCTTATTCACGGAATCGGATACGAGAACTCACCTCGCTCTCACTTCCGGTCTATGGATATCTGGCATACGTGTGAGCCAAACAAGGTAGGAACCGAAGGATGGGTCGGCAGAGCGATCAAGACAGTCGACCCGGACAAAGAAAATGTGTTGACGGGTGTCAACTTCGGACAGGGCTTGCCACGCGCACTGGCACTACCCGGCGTGCCAGTAGCTTCAGTGTCTGACATTGAAAACTACGGCGTGCTGACTGGTATCACAGGAGAAGAACAGCGAGCACGAGCACTTGATCGGTTCGCCCGAATCTATTCTCCGGCTATCGGCCGCGGTGCAGTTATGGATTATCTAGGTCAAACCGGATTAGACGCTCTCAAAGGGGCCGACATTCTTAAGACTGCTCCTGACAAATATTCTTCCACTATCGAATATGCTGCCACTCCCATAGCTCAGAAGCTTCGCGGGATTTCGATGGTACACCAAGCCAATCTGGGAACCCGATTCTTCTATACCCAGCATGCTAGTTTCGACACACATGCCAGCCAACTCCCGGTTCACAACCAATTGTGGATAGATTGTGCCAGAGCTATTTCGGATTTCTTTGCCGACCTACGTGCGAATGATGCCGCTGATAATGTAGTTATGATTTTATTCAGCGAGTTCGGTCGCAGAGTCCGTGATAATGGTTCCGGCACGGACCATGGTGCTGGTGGGGTCGCATTCGCGATTGGCGACTCCGTCAAGGGAGGCCACTACTCAGAGTACCCATCCATGGAGGCCAAAGATCTTCAAGAGGGTGACCTCGCCCCTAACTATGATTTCCGCGGATTCTATTCAAGCATCCTCGAGCAACATATGGGCTTGGATCCAACGGAGATCGTGGACGGTACATTCGAACAACTTCCGTTTATAGCAAAATAATTACTCTCTCAAGAGTGGTTTAACCAACTGGATTAAGAAACGGGCCGATCCTATTATGGAGGATCGGCCCGTCCTTTATACAGGGACTCAATCTCTGATGGATATTATGGGCCACCACTGAAACCAGTCGACTTCTCGAAGGAGGATACTATGCCCACTACAACGCTAGCACCAAATAGAGCCTTTACATACATGGGATGTCTGGGCCGCACAGCCGTTCAAGGAAACGGTTTTTCTCATCCTCAATCTGTTGCCCGCGGTGCGAACGATGTCTTGTATGTCGCCAATCGAGGAACCGAATGGAATGGTGGAACCCGCATTACCAAATGCACACTGCAGTCAGAATTTCTACTCGATATAGGAAGCCTTGGTCAGGGAACTGGTCAATTCTTGTGGCCGGCTTATGTCGCCCTTGATAGCAACGAACGAGTTTATGTCTCGGATGAATCCGCCAATAAGATCATGATATTCGAAAACGATGGTTCATTCGTTATGGAATGGGGTTCATCCGGCGACAAGGATGGAGAATTGCATGATCCCACTGGGATTGTCATAGATAAACATGATGACTTGTTTATCGTTGATACCCAAAACAACCGAATCCAGAAGTTCACCCAAGACGGTAAATTCCTAAGCAGTTTTGGGGCCGCTGGGTCTGGTTCAGGGCAATTTGACTTGCCCTGGGGCATAGCAATGGATGCGGCTGGGAACTTATACGTTGCGGACACGAACAATGATCGCGTCCAAAAACTTTCCCCAGAGGGGGACCATCTCTTAACATTTGGATTAGCTTCTCCGGGCGAACTTAATCGCCCATCTGACGTCACGGTAGACAAAGATGGAGATGTATACATCTCCGACTGGGGTAACAATCGCATACAAATCTACGCTTCAGATGGTAGTTACCTCGCGACTTTAATCGGCGACGCCACAGAACTGTCTCCATGGGCCCAGATGACCGTGAATGCCAACATCGACTACATCAAGGCACGGGCCAGAGCTGATCTAGAAGCGGAATGGCGATTCCGACGTCCTACCGGACTCACCATCGACGACGACTACCGGTTGGTTATTGCAGAAGCGCAACACAACAGGGCCCAGATGTACCTTAAGGATGTCGAATACGAAGAC
>VEXF01000010.1 GCA_009391275.1 SAR202 cluster bacterium AD-804-J14_MRT_500m
CTGTTGAAGTTGATAAACTGGCCGATCTTATCGTGGTTGACGGGGACCCACTATCCGACATACGGGTCCTCCAGGATCCACGTAAAATTCCGCTGATAATGCAGGCTGGTTGGATCGTGAAAAATTCTCTTAGATGATCTCGCTCGTACTATAGCCGTGATCTAAGACTTTATCAGGTAGGCACCTTTATTCCCGGATCATTTGCCCTAAACATATAAATCGAAGTTCGCGCAGTGAAGTACAGATCTCTCCAATCCGAACCTCCAAAAGCCACATTAGCAGGTACCTCTGGCATCTGGATTATCCCGATAAGAGATCCATCCGCCTCATACACCCAGCATCCTCCGGGTCCCGTGCAGTAAACCCTTCCCTTGACGTCAACTTTCATGCCATCAGGAACCCCTTCTTTATCCGAAAACAACTCAGCGAACACTCTATTGTTTGAAAGAGAACCGTCGGGCTCCACATCGAAGGCTCGTATAAGTTGATGGTTGCATACGTTTCCGTTTGCTTTATTTTTTATACATTCCCCATCTAATCGGCTGATTGCAACGTACATCACGGATTCATCTGGCGAGAAAGCAAGCCCATTTGGATATTCACATTCACTTGTCGCGAGTGATAAGGATCCATCTGAACTGACCATAAACACTCCAGAGAAGTCGATTTCGCGTTCATATGGGAGAACTCTGGCACCGGGATCAGTAAAATAAATATTTCCATTCGAGTGACAAACAACATCGTTTGGACGGTTAAACCGATTTCCCAGGTAAGTTTCTGCTATAGGAACCCATGAACCATGCTTTTCTTTTCGTGTTACGCGTCTATTCGCTCCTTCACAAATGATCATACGACCTTGTCCATCCATTGTCGTACCGTTACCCCCACCAGAATCCTCCCGCACTACTTGGGATCCTGTATTTCTACTCCATCGAAGTTGCCGATTCGAATGTATATCGACGAAGTACAAGAATCCGTCATGAACCCAAACTGGACCTTCCGTAAAAACAAACCCGGTTGCCAGAAGCTCGGGGTAGTAAGTCTCAAGAACACTGGACATATCGAAATTCATACAAACCTCCTATTAGTACCCTATGGAAAGAATATGCTGGATTTCGATTAGGAGTCAATTAGCATTGACCTAGATTGATCCGTCACAATAAGATTATATTAATGGGTTGCCATGGGAACCCCCTCGTCCGGAATTACTATTATTAGCCGGTAGATTGGAGATCACAAATGCGATCGAGTTCAATTCTAAAAGATAGATATGATTTGCCGTTGAGCACTTCATCGCAGTTAGCCGCAGATTCATATATAGAAGGACTCGATCTTCTGCTTTCCAATAACTATGGCGGCTTGGATTTATTGCAATCTGCTTTGGATGTCGACCAAGAATTTTCTTTAGCCCACGCGGCTATGGCTACCAGTTTCATGTTTCGGTCGGAAATCGCCAAAGCTGAAACTTCGATCGCTCTGGCCAAAAAGTTTGCAAAAAAAGTTACCAGCCGTGAACTGGGACACATCAATGCAATACATGCTTTCGTTAAAAAACCTGGGCCGGATGCCAAAGATTTAATCCAAGAACATGTGAAAGAATTTCCTAGGGATATGCTTCTGGTCCGCATTGCTAACCGGCTGTTTATCATGGGTTGTTACGGATCCGGAGTTCATAATGCCGCTGATGCAGAATTTGAATGGATGAAGGGATTAGCTCGATCCTATGGCAATGACTGGGCTTTTCTTGGAATGTACGCGTTTTCGTATAATGAAAAGGGTTTCCTGGATGATGCATTGGAAATCGCACAACGATCTCTTGATATCTATCCTCGTAACTCCATGGCTTCGCATGCCGTAGCCCACGTCTTCTTTGAACGTGGCGACTCCATCGGAGGATTAGAATTCCTTGATCCCTGGATGGTTTCTTACGATAAACGTGCACCATTTTACGTGCACTTATCATGGCATCAAGCCCTTTTCGAGATGGCGTCTGGGAACGTTACAAGAGCCCATGATTTATATCGAACGGCATTGAGGCCTTCTGTCCTAGGGAAAGAGATAGAAGGCCTCGTAGATTCTGCATCACTCCTATGGCGCATACAACTTTACTCTGGCACGCCTCCTCCGTTCAATTGGTCAGAGGTACGTGATCAAGCGCTTCCAGCAGCGGATGTTCCTGGACCGGCATTTAGAGATGCGCACGCCGCATTGGCCTTCGCTGGGTCCGGAGATAAAGATGCGTACGATCGGCTAGTTGCTGGTCTCCACGAGTTATCTGACCAAAGGAGTAGCAACCTTACCAATGATGTGACTCTACCGCTTGTTCTTGGCATCGGTGCATTTGCGGAAGGGCATTACGCGAAAGCTGTTGATATGATGGAGCCTGCGTATTGGCAATTGGTTAGACTGGGCGGGAGTAATGCTCAACGGGAAGTATTTGAAGATACATTGATCCAAGCTTATATCAAGGCAGAGAGATTTGAACTTGCTGGCGATTTACTAAGGCGAAGGTTGTCCCGGCGGGCGTCGCATCGTGATGAAAACTGGTTGACCTCGACCACCAACCCGAAGGATTGAACCGGGCTACCATCAAATGGTTGCAAGATTCGATTCTGGGGAGCCATTAAACTCACTCGGTGTAAAGGATTTTGCCACAGCTAGGACAAGGAACGATTTCTTTGCCAGATCTAGCTCGTTGTACAAGATGCGTGGGTAAAGAGACGCCGCAAGAACGACACATACCGCGTTCCATTTTTGCTGCCACCACACCACCTTTACCGCGTTTGATGCGCTCATATACTCGAAGTGTCTCTTCCTCCATGTGGTCTATAACGTTTTCGCGTTGGATCTCAAGATTTAGTTGATCTTGCTCTAATTCCTGTTTATCTGCAGCCAGTTTGATCTGAGTAAGATCCCATCCTTCAAGTTCGTTTTTTAAGACTTGTTCATCCTGCTTCAAGACCTCTTGAATTTCTTCCATTGCAAGCATTGATTCCAATACTTCTTCTTGAATACCGTTGAATCTTTTCCTTAAATGCTGAAGTTCTTTTGTCAAATCTTCTAATTCCCTAGGACTGCTAACTGACCCGCCATATAATTTAGACTCGACTTCTTCCAGTTTTGCACTTATGGACTCGGCTTCTTGCTCCAAGGTTTGGTTGTCTCGTTTAGCTACATTTAAACGCCCTTGACCTACATCTACCTTTTCTTCTTGCAATAAGACTGCAGTCCTATCTTCAAAGGTTGCGTTGATTCCAACCAAAGATTCATTGGCTTCCATCAATTGGGAATCAATATTTTCTAGCTCGCGAATCAATCTAACAGTTGTCATACATATCACATCCGACGTCAGCCCAGTGGATGGGATTCTATTTAGCCTAGTTCTTGGGTGTCAAGGCATCGGAGGGTACAGCATAAAATTGATCTACTGGTTCAAGTGTAAATGAAATGCAGCCGATCCGGTCAAATGATAGAATCTACAAGGTTAACTACGTGAGGGATCGTATTGCTGCATATTTATAACACGTTGTCTAAGCAAGTCGAGGAATTTAAGACCCTTAGACCTGGCCATGTTAGTTTGTACACCTGCGGCCCTACCGTCTATAGGTTTGCTCACATCGGCAATCTCAGATCCTACCTAATGGCAGACTGGATACGTCGCACCTTGATGCATCAAGGGTTACAAGTAGAACACATAAAAAACATCACTGATGTAGGCCATATGCGGCAAGAACAACTGGAGCGCGGTGGTGATAAAGTCATCCTTGCTGCTTTGTCTGAAGGGAAAAGTCCTCAAGAAATCGCTCAATTTTATACTGATGCTTTTCATAAAGACGAATCAAAACTAAATATAATGAGTGCTAATCACTATCCAAGGGCGACCAATTTTGTACCTCAGATGATCGACGTCGTACAACAATTAATCGACAGAGGCTTCGCCTATGAAGCGGGCGACAATATATATTTTGATGTCAGTAAATACGCTAAATATGGGCAACTATCGGGTAATACCGGCATAGACCTTATGGATGGCGTTAGGATGGAAGTAGATCCTCTAAAAAGCGACCCTCGAGATTTTACTCTTTGGAAACATGCTGAACCCGGACGTCCGATGAAATGGAACAGCCCTTGGGGCGAAGGGTTCCCTGGCTGGCACATAGAATGTTCTGCAATGTCCACACATTATCTAGGAGCGGAACAAGATATCCATACGGGTGGCGTTGATAATATATTCCCTCACCATGAAGATGAAATAGCCCAAAGCGAGGGGGCTTTTGGGAAACAATACGTCCGTTATTGGGTTCATGGTCAACATTTATTAGCTGATGGCGTCAAGATGGCAAAGTCAGCTGGAAACGAGTTCATATTATCTGACCTTGAAACTCGAGGGTTTGATCCTCTTGCACTGAGATATCTATGTCTGACAGTAAGATATAGGCATAGGCTTAATTTCACGTTCTCCGCCCTAAAAGGGGCCCAACGTGCACTCACGCGTCTCCAAGACAGAATTTGGAGCTGGAGAAACAATACTTCCGTTGATAATGCGAGCGATGAAGGATTACTAGAATGGAGAATCCGGTTTTGGGATGCAGTGAACGATGATTTAAATATGCCCCGAGCTTTGGCAATCACCTGGGACATGGTTCACTCAAGCCTATCGAAGGCACAGCGTTTGTCTTTATTGCTAGAATTCGATGAATTGCTGGGATTAGGATTATCAAACGTGCCTGCATCGTACAAACTTGAAGACAACGTATATACGATAATAACGGATCGCGAAAACTACAGACGGCAAGCCTTATATGATAGATCTGACCAGATTAGGACAAACCTAATCGCTGAAGGCTACCAGGTCCTAGATAGTTTTGAAGGTCCAATCGCTCGCCCGATGACCAACTTCGAACTTCAACAAGAGATGTGGCCATCTATATCTTCTCCGAGAGAGGTAGACTCTCTTATATCCGACCCGTCGAAGGTTGACTACTCAATAATAATCTCTGCCTGTAATTACCTTGACGACTTGAAACGATGCACGGACAGTATCTTAAAATTCGCGGGCAACGCGGATTTTGAACTGCTTGTAGTTGACAATGGTTCAACAGATGGCTCCGCGCAATGGTTGGAAGAGTTCCAACGCACAAACCAGGCCATTAGGGTCATCCATTGCGACCACCAATTGGGCGATGCCCAGGCTAAAAATATTGGCCTTAAACAAAGCCGCGGAAGGTATGTAATTATGTTGGACACCTCAGTAGAGGTCACCGACGCTTACCTGGCACATATTAAAAACTGCTTAGAGGACCCGGATATAGGAGTGATCGGCGCTTGGGGAATTCGCTCCGCTGATTTGCATCATTTCCATGATGAAGTCCAATCAGGTGACGTAGACGCAATGCAAGCATATTGTTTTGCCTTCCGTCGCAATCTACTTGAAAAAGTGGGTTTAATGCGCGAATGTTTTCGGTTTTACAGGAACCTCGACCTAGATTATAGCTTTCAATTCCGCAACCTAGGTTACCGGATCATTGCAGATGGTAGTATCCCAATAATACGGCACGAACATCGTCAATGGAGTGCTCTAGGAGATGAAGAAAGGGATCAGCTATCAAAGAAGAATTTCAAACATTTCTTTAAACGTTGGGGGCATAGAAATGACCTCCTTGTCTCTACCAGAAGAATTTAATCGACAACGGGCGATTACCCATACTTACCTAGCACTGTGTCTCTGGTGCTCTACGAGGAATTCCCACGATCTTAAATGATGTACCCTAACTCTGTACTTAAAAAAAATTACTGGATATAGGATTTGGAAAACAAGGTTACCCAACACAACAAAATTCGGCAAGTACCTTTACTAGAAGGAGAAAGCCCTGTGCAGTTCTTTGCGTGCGACGCTGGCATTCTGGAGAACCCCCCTGCTACGGGCGATTTAATGTTATTAACGACCCAAAGATTGATATTATTCCGAGATATAGATGGTCACAACGAGTCACGCATCTCCACACTAGACAGCATAAATAGTGTAGGTTTACGTCAAAATAATCAGAGTACGAAACCGCTCTACCAAGGACTATCTCTCATACTCCTCGGAGTTTTAACATTCTTACTCCTTGGAACCATAAGTACTGGGACGATTGTTGCAGCCCTGCTGGGTGGAGCTATAATTTTGTTAGGAATGCTCATGATTTTCCGGTATATCGCATGGAAAACAAGCGGAGAAATGATATTTTATTGCGGGTCTTCAGAGATTGTTTTCCCGTTTCACAACAAGGGCATCGGATGCCAGGCCCATTGGTTTTTTTCTACCCTGTTCGACATCAAAGATAGCAAAATACGGAACGACTCGGTTACAATGTCCGGGCAATTGTTAAACGTTCAATCCCGAAGATCCATGAACGAAGACATGCCGCAAAATCCATGCGAAGACAAACTTGAGACCGTTACCCCAAATTTAAACCAGGATCCACATCTATCGATTGAGTCGAAACAAGACCACGATCGAGATGAAAATAGCCACACGCAGCAACCATAGCGCCGTTATCTGTGCATAATACAGGGGCTGGGATCAAGACAGGTACCGGGGACTTAGCATGCATAACAGATCGCAGCATCGCATTTGCGGTCACACCTCCGCCGAGTAAAATGCCTTTAGCTTTATATTCGATTGCTGCTTGTATCGTCTTTATCACCATCACATCGACCACTGAGTCTTGGAACGCGGCTGCTAGATCCTTAACTCTCTCGGCTCTGAGAACGTCTTCTAATTCTCCACCTGGATATACCTGAGATCGCTGAGCGGTATGCAATAATGCGGTTTTCACACCACTAAAGCTAAAATCATAAGTGCCTTTTAACATGGCCCTCGGTAGTTTCTGAAAGGATTTGGTACCCTGTGCTGTTTTTTGGATCTCTGGACCCCCTGGAAAACCTAATCCTAGGATTCTAGCGGCCTTATCAAAAGCTTCCCCAGCTGCGTCGTCACGAGTACGTCCTAAAAGTGTATATTGACCATGGCCCGCCATCACCAACAAATCGGTATGACCACCAGAGGCGATGAGACAAACCAATGGAAACCCCGGTATTTCTTCCGGTTTGTCCCAGTCCAACCAGGCTGCATATAAATGGCCTTCCAAATGGTTGACACCGATCAACGGAATCTCCATAGACATTGCAATTGCCTTAGCAGTGTTTACTCCTACTATGAGAGCCCCTGCAAGCCCAGGTCCGTAGGTCACTGCAACCGCATCGATCTCTTTTAATTCGATTTTAGCCTGATCTAATGCTTCATTTATGACGGGCATCATCTGTAAGATGTGCTGCCTAGACGCCACCTCCGGTACTACACCACCATATCGCTTGTGTATAGCTATCTGAGAGGCTATGACATTTGAGTGCAATTGTCGTCCATCTTCAACCACCGCTACAGCGGTTTCATCACAAGACGTTTCTATGCCCAAAAGTTTCATGCATTCAAGTATATCCCTATATAGGTTTTTATCAAAAATTTGATGAGTTTACACCCAGAAGAAGGATTTGCTATGATCGAGTTGGTGGCGGACGCTTTAACTACGTCCCTTGATTGGAGGCGTCCCGGCAAATGGGGGATAGTGATTATATTAAAATAGGCCTGATGGCCCTATTTCTGGTTACGTCTGCTTTCTTCTCTGGTACGGAAACCGCTTTCATTGCCTTGCAACGGGTCCGACTGATCCACATGGTTAATACAGGCGTTCCCGGAGCACAGCGGGTTTTCCGAATGGCCCAGCATCCAGAACGGTTTCTCTCTACCGTGTTGCTGGGAAACAACGTCGTCAATACTGCCGCGGCCGCGCTTGGCACCGCTATAGTTATGTCGCTGATTGATAGTACTATTACCGCATTGGTTGTATCCACAGTTGGCGTTTCAGTATTAGTTCTTATCTTTAGCGAAGTGTTACCTAAATCGATTGCGGCTAGCCATGCTGAAAAAGTAGCGTTCATTACGATTCGACCGCTTTTATTTTTAGAATGGCTCTTTTTCCCCCTGACTAAAGCGCTCAGCATTTTTAGTTCGTTAGCGGCGCGGTTTATCGGGGAAGCTAGGTCAACGACCAATATCACTGAGCAAGAAATAAGAAGCTTAATCAACGCAGGCATGGAAACCGGCGCAGTTGATCGATCTGAAGCAGAAATGTTAGAAAAAGTATTTCATTTTGGGGACCGCCAAGTTTCAGAGATCATGACTCCGAGACCCGAGATAATTTGGGTCGAACAGGGCACAACGTTAGAACAGCTATTATCAATTTATTCCGAACACTACCACACTAGATTTCCAGTTTTTGCTGACTCAATAGATAATGTTTTAGGCCTTTTGTCTATGAAAGACGTATTAAAAGCGACTGCCGATACACAAATGCTATCAACACAAGTCGTAACTAATTTACTTCGCCCTGCTCATTTTGTCCCGGAGACAAAGACTGTAAGGAGCCTGTTCACCGAACTCAGGGAGAAAGGCCAATCCATGGCTATATTAATAGATGAATTCGGTGGCGTCGCTGGACTTGCAACCATGAAACAACTTCTCATGGTTATCGTAGGACCCGTGGGTGAGGAAGGACAACCACTAGGACAACCATTGGTAAGAATAGGACACGAGATCTATCTTTTAGACGGGGGATTAGGGATTTATGAGATAAACCATCAACTAGATATAGGTATACCTGAAGGGAGTTATCAGTCGGTTGCTGGATATATTCTAGATCAGATGGGTCGTATCCCGTCCAAAGGCGATTACCTAGATTGTGGTACCTGGCGAATCACCGTTGTAGAAATGACTGGATTGAAGGTATCCAGAGTAGAGGTGAAGCCTACTTTTCGTCTTACAGGAACTCAGTCCAAGTGAGGCTTCATATGGTGCGCCATGGCCAGACAACATGGAATAAATCAGGCCGATTTCAAGGACAAAATCAGGTTTCTTTGAACGTTGAAGGTGTGGAACAGGCGCACAGTGCAGCTAGAAAATTAAATTCTTTAAATGCTAAATTCCTTTACTCAAGTCCTTTGCCACGGGCGATGGAAACTGCGGGTATCATCGGGAGTTATTGCAGCTTGCCCACCATCCAATCGGGTCAATTAATGGAACTTAATCTAGGCGAGTTAGATGGAATCACCAGCCGAGAAATGAAAAAGGAATACCCAGATACCTATAAGTTATGGAGGAGTGATCCCTCTAAGGTCAAGATGCCGAATGGAGAATCTTTAGTGGAACTTCAGAACCGAATGTGGAGTCAAGTTATGGCATTGGGCTTACGACATCATGAAGATGAAATCATAGCGGTTTCCCATAATTTTGCTATTTCTGCCACGCTATGTCGCATGCTAAATATTCCATTGTCCAATTTCCATCGCATAGGAATAGACCTTGGATCAATTTCCACAATAGAGAAAATGGACGACAATTGGAGAATCATATCTCTAAACAAAGGATTTCAATTGACACCAATATCTTGTAATTCGAGCTAACAAATGCCGATCCAGCGCTATTTTGAATCCGCCCTCAATCAGGCGCTAATTGACGCTTCGTTTTCGTCGTCCCCTCTACGGCTTTTAGTAGCGGTTTCTGGGGGTCCAGACTCTATGGCACTTCTTCATGGCTTAGTCAACCTTCGGTATAAGTCTGGAATCAGCATTCATGTTGCCAATTTGAATCACGAACTTAGAGGCAAAGATTCAGATTCTGACTCCCAACTCGTACACGATATATCAGCGCAATTGAAGGTAAGTTGCACCATCAAAACGCAAAGCGTTGCAACCTATCAGAAACGATTCAAAATTTCTTCAACTGAATTGGCTGCACGAGAAATCCGGTACCATTTCCTGGCCAATTTGGCAACCCAGCAACGTTGCGATGCTATAGTGCTGGGACATACAGCAGATGACCAGGCAGAAACAATCCTTATGAACCTTATCCGGGGTTCAGGGTTGCAGGGATTGACGGGCATGGCGCTATTATCTAAGTGGTCCGGGACGTACAGGGATGGCCATTTGAAAGACCCCCAAACTACCTTGTTTCGTCCACTCCTGACAATGCGTAAATCAGATACGTTAGCCTATTGCACAAATTTGAATATCCCGTTTCGGAAAGATTCGAGCAATGCATCTTCTACCTTTACTCGTGGCCGGATTCGCAATGACCTTTTGCCCAACCTGCGAAATTATAACCCTCAAGCAGTAGACGCCATACTCCGGGTCTCTAGATCTGCCCAAATAGCGCTAGAATATCTCGAACGCGAAGCAGATGTTGCATGGGGACAATCTGTAACCATGTTTAAAAATGGGGTTGCTATTGATATAAGTCAGTTTAATAACCTGCACCCTGCCCTGATGGTTATTCTTCTCCGACGGGCATACGCAGAGGCAACTGGAGGTATCCAGGCCTTAAGTGAAACCCAGCTGCTCACGATGATTCAATTATTAGGCAAGAATTCAGTTTCTAACATAGATCTCCCTTTTGGAATTAGTTTCAAGAAAGAGGGAACCCAAGCGACACTAACGGATAGCACAGAAAATATTCCTTCCAGAATGTTTTCAGGTGAGCACAAAATAATGGTACCAGGCGTTTCGTTTTTCCCCCACTGGAGAGTCACTTCAACAGTTATAGAACGGTCTGCGCTACAGATGTCCCCGAATTCACATGAAATCGTTGTCGACGCTCATCGTTTGGGCGATAATCCGGTGGTAAGAACTCGCCGAGGTGGGGATAAGTTTTGGCCAATGGGGATGCCGAAAGAGATAAAACTTAATAGGTTTTTCATTAATTCAAAAATCCCGAGGATCTATCGGAGCGAAGTGCCATTGTTGATCACTGATATGGGAATTCAGTGGGTTGTGGGCCACCGTATTAGTGACAGAGTTAAGATCACGTCCCAGACAAGTAAAATCATTAAGATAAAGTTTTCACTAACATGATACCCCTGACGGTTGTTGCTCCATTGAGATGATGCCGCTAGACCATGTACTGAGATCTTTCACGGACTTTCAAGTTATATCCTGTCATCCCACATGTTTGCAAAACCAGGTGGTAAAGAGGGCATGCCCCCCAAGCGGAGCCTTAATAATCCTCTAAAATCTTCCCATGCTGTTTTTACTACTTTGACACGGCTATCAGGGTCTTCTACCCATTCAACTGGGACTTCGTTGATCCGAAACCCTAAATTGCTAGCAATTAATAGCAACTCGGTATCAAAGAACCAGTTGTTGTTACGGACGAGTGGAACCAGAGCTTTAGTCGCGTGCCGACTTATTATCTTAAAGCCACATTGAACATCGTGGAATGATACGAAGAACATTCTCTGCACGATGAAATTATATATACGTGATATTAACTCCCGTTTAAAAGACCTACTAGTTTTCGCTCCTTGTACTAGACGACTTCCGATAGCGATATCACAACCTTCTTCTATCGATTGTATTAATTTAGGTAATGCACTCAGGTTAGTAGATAAATCTACGTCCATATAACCAACTATATCCGCGTTGCTTTCTAGCCATGTCATCCGTAACGCGCGTCCCCTTCCCCGTTGAGGTATATAGACATAGGAAACCCCTAAATACCGTTGTGCCAGCATTTCACTTACCGCACGGGTATTATCAGTAGAGCCGTTATCAGCAATTATCACCTTCCATGGATTATCAGGTAGGTTTTCTCTTAAAAATTCACTTAGGATCATGACGCATTGTGGCAGCGCCTTTTCTTCATTAAGGACTGGGATTACTATGTCTATGGTAGGTCCCATAAAATTCCTTTATATTCTATACAAGCGATAACTCAACGTAAATGATAAGACCAGACCGCGTTTAAGAACTTCGCCTGCAATTTAGGACGACGGTTTGCATCAAACGCAGGAGGCTAATGCATGACATTGTTCCTCACAGATCAGGACGTAAATCGATTGATCACAATGGAAATGATGCTCAAGGCTATTGAAGAGATGCAATGTAATCAAGGTACTGGAAAAGCCTATAATTTGCCACGAAGAGTGGTCATGACTAATAACCGTGAATTGGCAACGATGGGTGGTGGTTTATTTTATAAAGACGTGTTCGGCATAAAGACGTACACAATAGTAGATGGAGCATACGCATTCCACGTTTCTTTGTACGACTCCGTTTCTGGTGAACTTTTAGCCTTTCTTCAGGCAAACCGTTTAGGGCAGCTTAGAACCGGAGCCACTACCGGACTAGCAGTAAAATATCTTGCACCTGCCCAGGCCTCTACAGTTGGGATTTTGGGTTCCGGATTTCAAGCTCCTACCCAGCTCGAAGCTATTTCTTGCGTGCGCAATATCTCGCACGCTCAAGTATATAGCCCAAATGCTGAACACAGATCTGCTTTCGCGCAATCCATGACAGCATCCCTCGGAATCTCTGTGACCGCAGTTGACTATAGCAGGGCTCTAGTGCTTGATAATGAGATCACGGTTTGCATTGCTACCAACACTGACCCGATAGTTCATGGCGAATGGCTCTTGCCCGGTGCTACGGTAATCGGCTCAGGACCCGCGAATTGGCGTTTCCCAGAATTAGACGACAGTGGAATCGTAAAAATGAACAAAATTTACGTAGATTCACTTGAGCAAGCCCAGTACGAGGCTGGCGATCTGTCAATCGCAGTAAGCAAGGGCTTAATACAATGGAATCAAATCTCCGAACTCCGACATCTCATATCGGGTTCTAGTGTTGCACGGCAGTCGGGAAAGGACCTCGTATATGCCAAACTAATGGGCACAGGTGTTGCGGACGTAGCTGCTGCAAAGCTTGTGTATGAGTCAGCTATTCAGGAGGGAGTTGGCGTAGTGATGGATTTCTAAAAAGATCCTTTTTATGTTTCAACGTAGAGGTTCATTTAGGTATTTATCTAGACGTTCAATGCTGTAAGTTAGTGTCCCGATTAGGATGTTCTCTACTGCAACACGCGCAGTATCTAGCGACGTATAGCACGGAGTTCTAATTTCTGCAGCGGCTCTTCGTATATGAAAACCGTCTCTGAGGGTGGAAGCAACGTCCGAGACTGTATTAATTACGGTGGTCACCGTGCCATCGTTGATTACGTCCACTACGTTAGGACGGCCTTCGCCTAATTTTTTTGTGATCATCGTTACTTCGCCACCCATAGCCTGTATCATAGCGGCAGTCCCCTCAGTGGCATAAAGGTTGCACCCTGTTCGTAACAGGTCTTTTACCAAGTCTACCGCTTCGGCTTTATCTCTATCTGCAATGCTCAGTAAAACGGATCCGTGATCTTGCATTCCCAATTCCGCAGCTATCAAAGCCTTAGTCACAGCTGCCTTGAATTCGAAGTCCACCCCCATTACTTCACCGGTAGATTTCATTTCGGGACCTAGATACGAATCCACTCCAGTAAGTTTTGACATAGAGAAAACCGGCGCCTTGATTGCAACTAGTCTTTGTTTCGGCCAAAGTCCCTGTTTATATCCCATATCACATAGTTTTTTTCCTAGAACAACTCGGGTGGCGAGATTTACCACAGGGGCACCCGTAACTTTAGAGATAAACGGAACTGTTCGGCTGGAACGCGGATTAACTTCTAAAACATATACTGTGGTGTCGTCATTTCTCACTTGAGGTTGGTTCGGGCTTCGGTAAGCACTTCCTCCGACGATGACAAATTGGACATTCATTAACCCCTTTACATCTAGGGCTATGCCAATTCGAGTAGTGTAATCTACGATGGCTGCCACTTCATGATCACTAAGGTTTAGTGCCGGGTATATAGCCATCGAATCGCCACTATGCACACCAGCTCTTTCGATGTGCTCGATGATTCCTGGTATTAGAACTGTCTCTCCATCACAAACCGCATCTACTTCACACTCTTTACCTTCCATGTACTGATCAACTAAGACTGGGCGTCCATTATCGAGTGATCCTGTAGCATTTAAATAGCTTATTAGTTCCCCAGCACTTCGAACTATCTCCATTGCTCGGCCACCCAATACATAGCTGGGGCGTACCACCACGGGATAACCTATGTTCTGCGCTACTTTAAGCGCATCTTCAACGGAATTTATTGCCGCACCTGGAGGTTGAGGTATGCCGAGGCGTTCCATGAATTCATCGAAGCGCTTCCTATCAGAGGCAATGTCTATGACCTCTGCGCTAGATCCTAGTATAGGCAGCCCGGCACTTTCCAAAACCTGAGAAAGATCTAGAGCTGTTTGTCCTCCGAATTGAACTACAGTAGGGGGCGGGATTCCATTTATCGTCTCATTGTCGATGATATCTCGGAGACTTTCTTCATCTAACGGTTCGAAATATAGACGATCGCTGGTATCAAAATCGGTCGAGACAGTTTCTGGGTTCGAGTTGACCAACACGCTTTTTACGGCCTCTTGTTGTAAAGCCCAGGCGGCATGGACACTGCAATAATCGAACTCGATCCCTTGCCCGATCCGAATCGGGCCGCTGCCAATGACAATTGCTTTAGCACCCTCCAAAGGTAGTGCTTCATTTTCTTGTTCGTATGTGCTGTAAAAATATGGGGTAACCGCTTCAAATTCCGCTGCGCACGTGTCAACCATCTTATAAACCGGTGTGATCCCCCATTCCTTCCGGATTTCCCTTACTCTTTCCGGCAACAAATCTGATAAAGCACCCACTTGATCATCTGAGAATCCTATGCGTTTCGCCTCTATCAGAAGATCACGGTTGAGATCTTCCTTCAATAACCGGCGCTCCATACCCACTATTCGCTCTAATGCTGCCGTGAACCATGGGCTAATACCGCTCAATAAACTCAACTCCATAGGCTTGATACCACGGCGCAGTCCAGCCATTAATGCCCACAACCTGAGATCATTTGGGGATGACACCAAGTCTACCCCTGTAAAATTCCCGTTTTTATTCCAGCTAGCGTCTTCCCATAGCAATGAGCGCCCCTCTACCTCCAATGATCGCACGGCTTTCTGAAGGGCAGATTCGAAGGAGTGGTCGATTGCCATCACTTCACCAGTAGCTTTCATCTGGGTTGAAAGACCCCGATCCCCTACTGGAAATTTATCAAACGGCCAACGAGGAATTTTCACAACACAATAATCCAAAGCTGGCTCAAATGATGCCAGAGTTTTTTCTGTCACAGCATTAGGAATTTCGTCTAATCGTTTGCCTACAGCAATCTTCGCAGCAATCCTAGCTATGGGGTATCCGGTTGCCTTACTCGCTAGCGCAGAGCTCCTGCTTACTCTCGGATTTACTTCAATTACATAATAGTCTGAATCTGAATGCCAATCTCCCTGAAAAGCTTTGGAAATCGCAGGATGCGGCCTTAAGGCAAACTGAACGTTACAGCCCCCTTCTATCCCGAGTTCCCGGATGATTTTTAGGCTTGATGATCTAAGCATTTGATATTCTTTGTCTGTCAAAGTCTGACTGGGAGCCACAACTATGCTATCCCCGGTGTGGACACCCATCGGATCAATGTTTTCCATGTTACATACGGTTATGCAATTGTCAGCGCCATCCCGTATAACTTCGTATTCTATTTCCCGCCATCCTTCGAGCGATCGTTCGACGAGAATTTGATTAATCGGGCTTGCAGCCAGCCCATCTTGACAGATTTCCCGAAAGGTTTTTGTCGTCCGCGCCATTCCTCCTCCTGTCCCACCTAAGGTATAAGCAGGGCGCACAACAAGGGGCAATCCCAACGTGTCGAGGGCTCGAGAAGCTTCTGTCATATTAGAAACTGTGACGCTATTTGGTTGTGGTTCACCTATGCTTATGAGCAGTTTCTTGAATTCCTCTCTATCTTCTGCCTTTCTAATCGCCTTTAAAGGTGTGCCAAGTAGCCGTACGTTGTATTTTGATAGTATTCCACGTTCGGCTAACCCAACCGCCAAATTAAGTCCGGTTTGGCCACCTAATGTTGGAAGGATTCCATCCGGTTGTTCTTTCTTGATAATTCGTTCGACAACATCAACTGTTAGCGGCTCGATATAAATCGCATCTGCTATGTCAAGATCTGTCATTATGGTGGCTGGATTCGAATTTACGAGAACAGTGATGACACCTTCTTCTCGCAGAGCCTTACAGGCTTGAGTTCCGGCGTAATCAAATTCTGCAGCTTGGCCAATAACAATCGGTCCCGAGCCCAACACAAGAACTTTCCTGGGTATATCAGCCAATCTGGGAATCTACCCATTGTGTTTCTTGGAAAATGGCGAGAACTGAATTGATAAAGTTTAGAGAATCCGGGTCTAAGCCTAATCGGTTGGCAATACCCCTGGAAGTTCTATGTATCCTTTGTTTTGAAATCCGTTCAATATTTGAAATACAAAACTGGCGAACAACCGAGTTTCTGCTTCCGAAGGCGGATCTGTTGCACCCTCCCAAGAAGTTCGAGGTGGGATTCTGAAACCTGTCACATCTTCTGATAATTTCTCTAACATAAGATATCCGACGGGGTAATCGATAACAGTGGAAGTCCCTAAATGCCTTGGTTTGACCATTAATTGCCATTGGGAATTGGCTACACCTTTGCTTGAACTGACGTTATATCCATAATTACCGCATTGAAAATGTGGTAGATCTTTATCCATGAACTCCAAGACCTTACCGAATTCTGCTTGAAGCTCCAGTTCGACCCCTTGATCCAAAAGAAAATTCCCAAACATTGATTGCCTCCATCGGTGCAGCGAACCCGCCGCATTATGTTTCCCCTATTTGCCGGACGACTTTGTATCCGCCCACTTACAGCAAGCGAGGAAATGTTGAGACTATTTTCTCCTTTTCTACTATCTTGGATCAAGAATTCAGACTCCTCGTTTAATCAAGATTTGTTCAGATACCAAGTCTAGGAATCTATCAAATATATATTCGCTATCTCTAGGTCCAGGCGATGCTTCAGAATGATATTGAATCGTCAACAGTGGATATTCTCTGTGGCAGAGGCCTTCCACTGTCCCATCGTTCAGATTAACGTGGTTAATACTGATACTCTCCGGCAAAGTATCACCATCCACAGCATATCCATGGTTCTGTGATGTGATATAGACCCGGCCAGTCTGAATATCCTTTACCGGGTGGTTGGCTCCACGATGTCCAAATTTTAATTTGAAAGTAGTCGCACCTAATGCTCTAGCTATTACTTGATGACCGAGGCAAATGCCTAATAAAGGTATTCGCCCTATTAAGCCAGACGTGGTTTTCACAATGTCGCTCAGTATAGACGGGTCACCAGGCCCGGGAGAAAGCAACACTCCATCTGGTTTGTAGTCTAGTATCTCCTTAGTGGTTGCTCCCGCAGGGACTACTGTAATCCTACAACCCCGTCGCTTCAACAATCTTAGAATGTTATATTTCAGACCAAAATCGTTTATTAATATATGGAAATTTTGTTCATGTATGTCACCATCATCATCCCCCTTCCACTCGTATGGCTTTACAGTGGTAACTGTAGAAACAAAATTGACATCATCGTATCGCGGTGCCATAGACAAGTTGTTTAATGCGCCGTCCGGAGAATCTAGCTGGATTATCCCCGTCATGACACCGCGCCTGCGAATGCGACGGGTTATTGCTCGAGTATCAACTCCGTAAAGTCCCGGAACGGATCTTTGTTTCATAAAGTCATCAAGTGTCATATCGTTCATGCCATTGTTTGGGGTCAATGAATGTTCTCTTACGATGAAACCTGCCACCTGTACTTTGTTAGACTCATTGTGCTCTTCACTGATTCCATAATTACCTATAAGAGGGTATGTCATAACCACGAGTTGCCCACTATACGATGGATCGGTTAAGACTTCTTGATACCCGGTCATACCTGTATTGAACACTACTTCGCCAGACATTTGCCGTTCTGCGCCGAAGGAAAATCCAGGAAACACACTTCCATCTTCAAGTATCAAGAACGACCTTCGCGACACCTTTAAAACCCAACTTCTTTTACTTTAGATCTATCTTTGGATTCTTCATGAGCCCTTGTTAAACCGTGGCTTTCTGCCTCTGCCCAATCGGAATAAAATCTGATTCGCGACAATTGTTCGTACGACTTTACTTCGAGTTGTTGTATGTCGTGGTAGATTTTTTTGCCTTTATACACATAAGCAGAAACATGCACTTCCCGCTCGCAATATTTACACAAAAACCAATTGGATGCACCTTGATGAACTACTATTTTACCGTCACAGTTTTGGGGTTCTTTTTGGCTAACACAGTTTAAATTGTCGCAATTCACGCCCTCTAATTGTGCGACTAGAAAACCAGATGTAAATTTTGTCGCATTGTTCGCATGGGAATCGCTCCAGGGCTTTTGTCTCAGGAGTAGTGCCAAGAGAGCCATTCGTACCGGAACGCCATTCCTGGCTTGCTCGAAGTATCGGCTTCGTGGATCCTCGTCAAGTTCGGTTGATATCTCGTCTACTCTAGGCAAAGGGTGCATGATCATTGCCTTTGAAAAGCCTTTTCTCCGGAGAGCTTGGCGAGAAACCTTGGGATATGATTTTCGAGGGCTTCCTGAATCTCGTTCTTTTTGGTGCCGAGTGAAATACAAATCCACTGAATCTTTTGAATAAGTCATATTCCTCGGGACATCTTCTTGGTAGATAGCCAATTGATGCGGACGGGAAGGTGTCATATAAACAGCATCAATGTCAGTTCCGTCTTTTGATGGTGGTCCCCCTCCCCGAAATAGTGCACCTAAATCCAAATCAACTGGCTTAACCTTCTCAATTGGTGTGCCGTACACTGATCCTATTCGTCGTTTTATATGATCTGGTAGACCTAACCCCTCCCCTGGCACAAAGATCAATTGAGCACCAAACCGTAGAAGTGCGAACGTAAGTGAATGGACTGTTCTGCCATTCTTAAGATCACCACACAAAACCACTCTGAGCCCATCTAATGTTCCGTGTTCTTCTCGAAGTGTGAAAAGATCGCATAACGTTTGGGTCGGATGTTCGTGCCCCCCGTCACCAGCATTTATGACTGGTACTTGTGAATAACTTTCGGCCAAATTAGACGCACCCTCCCAAGGATGTCGCATGACCATAAGGTCACAATACCCACTCCATACCCTGATAGTATCAGCAAGAGATTCTCCTTTTTCTATAGAAGACCCCCGGACATCAGAGGTTGTTATAGTTTGTCCGCCGAGACGTTTCATTGCTGATTCAAAAGACCCACGGGTTCTTGTGCTAGGTTCAAAGAACAAACTTGCCATAATATACCCGGCCAGCAAATCAGAGTACCCTCTAAGGTTTTCTCGGAAACTTTTAGCCAGATTCAGAACATCCAAAATGTCCTGGTTACTAAAATCTTCAATGGTATTGAGTCCATTTAAACGCATCGTTTGTTAATCCTTAACTCGAAACAGCGCCACTTCATCCCTCCCATCAACCTCTTCCAACCTAACCTGTACACGCTCATCCATTGCAGTTGGCATGTTTTTGCCTACAAAATCTGCCCGAATCGGCAATTCCCTGTGACCTCGATCTATCAACACCGCGAGTTGGACTAATCTAGGTCGCCCGATATCTGTTAATGCATCTAATGCCGCTCTGGCGCTTCGGCCTGTGAATAATACGTCGTCTACTATGATTACTTTTTTATCGGTTATATTTAAGCTTAGAAATGTCGGCACTTTCCGATCGAATCTTTTCGTTTCGACATCGTCTCTATACAAGGATATATCTAGGATACCTACTCCAGGAGTCTCTCCTTCCAGATCATTTATCTTTTTTACCAAGCGATGGGCCATAGGGAATCCCCGGGTAGGTATCCCTAAGAAAACAAGATCGTTCGGGCCTTTGTGCTGTTCAAGTACCTGATGAGCCATTCTAGAAAAGGCACGACGTATATCGTCTGAGGCCATCACCACTCTGCCATTGGACATTTCCCTAGGACTTTTAACCATCAAAAAACCCCTTACCTGCTTGAGGCAAGGGGCACAGGATATCCTACCAGAGCATTGTGCCGGCCAGTCCTTGCCAACCTCACAGGGTTGCCTTTAAAGGTCTACTTCGGCTTTAATGTATACCTCCGTCAGTCTATCAGGTTTGATCCAGTTAACCAAACTCTTCTAAATGTAAATAAGCCTTCAATCAATTAACGAGTTTGGAGTGGGTATGGTCCTCCTGGCATTGTTCAGGATCATTATGCACTTTCCTCAACGCTATTACCGAATCCTAATCACTGTATAAACCGAGGTGAAATCATGGCGGAACCACGCCTAGTCTATCCACCAAATCGGGGGACTGCGGTCAATGTCGATATTGGAGTGTATAGCAGATTGGCTGCACAATCTAAAGACCGGCAATTGCTGAATCAATTCGAAATACCGCCACGGGATGGGAAAGCTTGGATAGTGAAGGCCGGGCAAATTTGTCGGATTGTCGCAATCCAAGGGCCACAGGTGGGGGATTTTAATGCATGGAATCTTCATAACCCTAGAGAAAGGTTTTGGTCAGCTCGTTCCAAACAACTCCATCGAACACATATTTCGACATTCGATCGTCTTTGGTCTTGCTTACCGTATCTGAGGCCTATGATCACTATCACCGGTGATTCAATTGGCTATCAAAGAGACGCTGACGGAGCTGGATGTCACGATATTCTTGGTACGCGTTGTGATCCATATGTTAATACCTTGTTAGGAGGAGATCCTGATGATCACACATGTCATTCCAACTTAGTGCGAGCCATATTGCCCTACCACTTAGACGAATCTGATGTCCATGATGTTCTTAACGTTTTTATGGTTACTGGAATATCTCCTGAAGGACGCTATTTCGTTAAGCCGAGCCCTGCAAACCGAGGTGATTTTCTTGAGTTCTTCGCTGAAATAGATTTATTGTGCGCATTGTCAACATGTCCTCAAGGTGACCTGTCGATTCCCCCATGGGGGCCAGATGCCGGTGATCCGTCTGGTACATGTCGCCCTTTAGGAGTAGAGATTTTTGAAACTCCACCAGAACTATTAAGAGATTGGGAACCTCCAAAACCAGTGCAATATGGTGGATCGCATGGCCTCGCCCTATCTAAAACCTAATAATTATCATGTATACGACGTAGCTCACAATTCGAATCCATATTTACCAAGATACAATCGATCCTGGCCCGTATACACACCAGCTTGCAGTTTTGTATACGGTAACTTTCCCTTCGCCTATTACCTTCCACCCCTTAGGTGTCATCAGGCAAGCAGACTTTGCGTCAATCCCTAGGGCAGTTATCCCAGACGGCACTTTTGCGTCTACCCAGTCAGTTATCTTTTCAGGGTTTTGATTTTCATGGTGTGGTAAAACAACTATGCCTTCTGCAATATCTAGCCCCCGAGCCACTTCATTATTGGAAGGCATTCGCATCCAAGATCCCATGACCATAGCCCCTGCGCTAGAACCGGCTAATATCATACCTGCTTCCAACAACTGGTTTATTTTCTTAACAAGGATCGAACCTTTTATTGTCTCGAGAAGATATTCAGGATTTCCTCCGGTAAAATAGAGGATATCAGCAGATTCTATCCGCTGAATAATCTTTGAATCATTTGCATCATTGTTAGTCAGTACCATCAAAGAGCTGCACTTTGCGCCTAGTTCTGTAAAATAGCGAATCCCGTGGTTGGCGGCCTGAACGGGATTAGCGTCTGCCGCCGTAGGGACAATTAGGACGCTAGCATTCTCTTGCCCAGATGATGCTAGGATTTCGCGATCCATATTCTCACAGCCGACCCTGAATTCGTCTCCGCCTGCTAATCCGATGACTCTGACCATGTTTACTATCTACTTTTTCCTTTAGGGACTATTCAATGCAATCTGTCTATAATAATCTTCTTGACTGCTTCCGACCATCAACCTATATTATTAGAGTTATAATCCCAGATCATCGACGTCATATTCAAGATAAACGAGATACGCGGTAGCGATACCTAACTAAAAATAGTTCACGGGCGAGGATTTACAATAACCCACTAGATTCATCAGAGGAGAACTAATATGGCAGACAAAAAATCTATGGCGCTTATGGCCCACCTGATGCGAAGAGCCGGCTTTGGCGCTTCTCACGACGAACTGGAGAAAGCAGTCGTTAAAGGATATGCAGCGATGGTGGAGGAACTTGTTGACCCCGGCGCCCACGGGCTACCACCGGTTGATGAAATAAGAATGGGCAGATATCACCCGGAAATCGTCTACCCGGCACTTCCAGCACAAGGTGCTTCTAACTTCATGTACCATATGTTGCACACACAGCGCCCTCTCGAAGAAAAAATGACTCTGTTTTGGCACATGATTTTCGCCACTGGGAATTCCAAAGTCGATAACCCGACTGATATGACAACCCAAATCAGGATGTTCCGGGAAAACGGGCTAGGAAACTATAGAGAACTGCTAATCAATTTAGCAAAAGATCCAGCCATGATATTTTGGCTAGATAACAATATGAGTCATAAGGATGCTCCAAACGAAAACTGGGGCAGAGAGTTATTGGAACTTTTTTCCATGGGGCAAGGGAATTACACAGAAGACGATGTCAAAGATGTTTCCCGCGCATTTACCGGTTGGACGTTGATACCCAGACTCCCGCGTTTTCCTTATGCAAGGTTCACCTGGGGCTTTGAATACCGCCCACAAGACCATGACAATAGCGAAAAGTCCTTCCTGGGACATACTGGCAACTTAGGTGGTGAAGATATTATAGATATCATCGTGCAAGAACCTGCTACACACCGGTTTGTTGCTCGACATCTCTACAACTTTTTTGTGTCCGATGACGTGCAAGTTCCTAGCTGGAATGATGTACCGCCGTCTGATGAAAAAGCTGTCTCGGCCATAGCTGATCAGTTCGTAAAATCTGGGTTCGACATCAAAGATACAGTGCGATTCATTTTTAATTCCGATTTCTTCAAAGATGAAGCGGTTAGATTTAGCAGAGTGAAGAATCCCGTTGAAGTAGTGGCAGGCACAACCAGATTGGTTGGTGATTTTGAAATTGAACGTGCTGGTCTTCAGGCAGTTGCTCAAGAGTGTGAATATCAAGGGCAAGAATTAATCAATCCCCCTAGCGTTGAAGGATGGCACACGGGTAGAGAGTGGATTGATAGCGGATCTCTGATTAGACGAGTTAATTTCGTAGCCAACAAATTGGGCGACTCGGAATTACCAGGGGTCCAATCTATCATCGAACGTCTAGGGAAAAACTCAAATGTAACACCAACAGAACTAATTGATAGGTGTCTAGATCTACTTGGATATATAGAGCTTGGCGAAAATACCAGAGAAGAACTTATCGGTCACGTAGCAGCCGCCGGTGACTTAAATAGAGGATCCACCCCCACCGAACAAAAAGCGTTTGCGGAAAGGGTTACGGAAGCCCTGCAACTGATTGCAGCAACTCGCGAATATCAGTTCTGTTAAATTTCTGTAAGCTAAAAACGACATTTTTAAATCACTAAGGTGCGAGGAACTAAAATGCCCATAACACAAATGATCGCAGGCAGAACATTTACGTACTTGGAATGTATGGGACGTAATGGAGCGGGTGAAACCGGGTTTATACATCCAGTAGGCGTTGCCCGAGGAAAGGACAACGTTATATATGTACTGAATGCAGGGACAGAGTTCCTCCCATCAGCAAGGATCACGAAGGCAACTTTGACCCATGAATGGCTTATGGATATCGGTGGCCCGGGCAATGGGGACGGACAGTTCCTCTGGCCGGGTGGAATAGCTTTGGATAGTAAAGAAAACATTTACGTTACGGACCAGATCGATCACAAAGTAGTCAGCTTTGATAACGGTGGTACTAGCCTTGGTAAATGGGGTAGCTATGGAACCGCTAGCGACCAATTCTGCGCACCAAGTGGCATAGCGATAGATAGCCACGACAATGTTTTCGTAGTTGATTCAAGGAATGCTAGGATTCAAAAATTCACTACAGATGGCAAACATCTTGGAACATTTGGGTCTTCTGGGAAAGAGGATGGCCAGTTCACACTCCCCTGGGGTATTACTATTGATTCAAACGGGAATATATACATCGCTGACTGGGGAAACGATAGGATTCAAAAATTTACCCATGAAGGTCAGCACCTACTGACTTTTGGGATACCAGGCAGCGGACCGGGGGAAATGCACAGGCCATCCGGAGTAGCAGTTGATCAGGATGGAGACATATACGTCGTAGATATGGGGAACGACCGCGTATTAGCTTTCACGCCTGAAGGAGACCATTTGACAACCTTCATCGGTGACGCACGTGAATTGTCACCCTGGGCAAGATTAACTGTAGATGTTAACCCTGACGTCATTAAAGCCCGAGCGCGTACCAGCACCGAACCCGAAGTTGTATTCCGGGGTCCTGTAGCCGTCGACGTAGGCGATGACTTTCGAGTTACCGTCGTAGAGGCGTTCAATAATAGATTGCAATTCTACCTTAAAGATAAAGCTTACGAAGATCCGCAGTTTACCCTGTAGGCCAAATATCTTTTCGTAACCGGATAACTACAAATATAAGTAGAAGCTCCATATCAACTGCTGCCCATGCTTTTTCGAACAATCGGGCACAGTACTAGAGCACCTAGCCTCTAGTTTGATTTCGAGCCAAAATTCAGATTCGTCACATTACTGGCAGTCCATGACCAACCACTATTGAGATGCAATTCGTGTAAAATGAATTATCCCAACATATAAACACTATCGCATATTTCATGTGAAATACCTGACAACAATTGAGCCTGCGCGACAAGGCAGATGGTATCATCGCGAAAAGACAAATAGTTATTACCAGGTGAATCTTGCGAGGGAATCATGGAGACTATCGGGTTTATAGGATTGGGGAGAATAGGCACAGGTATGGCCCTCAACATCAATACAGCGGGCCATCCTATGGTGATATATGATATCGACGAAGCGGCATGCAGACCGCTTTTAGAAAAAGGGGCGACATTCGGCAGTTCTCCGGCCGAAGTCGCTGCAGCCAGTGATATCGTATTTACTTCTTTGCCTGGCCCCAAACAACTTGAAGAGGTAATCGATGGACATGATGGATTAATGGAAGGCATCAAACCGGAAACGATATATGTAGATCTCTCTACTACATATCCTTCAATCTATCAGGATTTGGAACCCCGGTTTCGAGAGAAGGGGGTAACCTTAATGGATGGGCCAGTGTTGACCGGCCCTAAACGGGCGCTTCAGGGACAAACTACCATAATTATAGGTGGTCCTCATGATGCCTTCGAAATCGTCCGACCTATACTGAACAGATTCGCAACAAAAACTATTTACGCAGGACCTTTAGGACACGGCACTATCTGTAAGTTGATCAGCAATATGATGATTTTTGGAGTAAATCAGATGGTTGCAGAAGGGTTAACACTCGGAGTAAAAGCTGGTCTAGACCTAAACGTTATCTTAGAAGCCGGGAACGGGGGCCTTGGTGTTTTATCCCCAGTACGCACAGCGACATTGGCTGACAGCGCTTTTCGAGGGAATTATGATGATCCACGATTCACACTCGCGTTGTCCTCCAAAGACATTGGCCTTGCCCTCAGCCTTGGTCAGGAACATCAAGTTCCTTTGCCTTTCGCGAGCCAAATCCAACAATTTATTATTCAAGGGATTAATCGAGGGTGGTCTGAGAAGGACTACACTATACCGTTCCTACTGCAAGAGGAACGAGCTGGAATCCAAGTTCGCGCCGATCTGCCCGGAGAATGACTCTTTTAGATCCGGCATTTTGGAATTTGCTTCTTGAGTGGGATACAGGTATTTAGAATGAGTTATTCCTAGACTGCAATAATATAACACTGGAGAATCTACTATGCGGTGTGGGTGTCTATTCGCTAATGGCTAACGTGTTCGACGGTATCGTAGTCCTTGATTTGTCACGTGGGCAGGCCGCCTCGGTAGCAACTATGATAATGTCTGATTTTGGTGCGGATGTGATCAAAGTGGAACCACCGGGAGGAGATCCATTTCGCTCCATGCCTGGAGCAATCCAATGGAATCGTGGCAAACGCAGCGTAATTCTCGATCTAAAGACACCTAACGGCAAGAAAAACATATTGCAGCTCGTCCAACAGTCGGATGTATTTGTGGAAAACATGCGTCCTGGTGCGACTCAACGCCTAGGATTAGATTACGCCACACTTTCTGCTAATCGGCCAACATTAGTCTACCTATCTCACACAGGGTTTGGACCTTCTGGACCATATTCAAAATATAAGGGATATGACGCCGTCGTCGCCGCCAAAAGTGGACGGATGATGATGTTTTCCGGACAAAATCAAAGAGATGGGCCCAACTTCACCGTCGTGAAAAGTGCTAGCCATGCTGCGACAATGGCCATTGTTAGGGGCATAATAGCTGCATTGTATGTGCGCGACAGGACTGGCCAAGGTCAAAAAGTAGAGACCAGCATGTTAAAAAGTATTACGACATACGATCATTGCTCATGGATCCAGGGCCAGATGCTGCGAAAAGACCCTGTTAAATATAGTTCCGACATCCCCATTGGCATTAGCCGTCCAAATCCTCATGGCTATTTAGCGGCGCGGACAAAAGATGGTTATTGGATCCAATTAGCAAATATTATGGAACGTCTTTTTCGAGCTGAAATCAAAGCGCTAGGACTTGATTATATCTATAACGATCCCCGGTTCGATAATGCCCCATTTATTTCGGACGCGAATCGCAGTGCCCTGGAAGATCTGATCCTAGCACGTGTGCAACAGAAAACATTGCAGCAATGGATGGACATATTTACTACCCAAACATCTGACGTAGCAGCAGAACCTTTTATGAACAGTTACCAAGGTCTTTCCCATTCCCAAATCATTCATAACGGCCACATCCAAACCATTACCGATACTGTTGTAGGTGAAAGTACACAGTTGGGATCGCTGGTAGTAATGTCGCAAACCCCCGGACGCACTCGAAGACCATCGCCTCTTCCGGGGGAACACACCGCAGCGGTGCTCTCCAGGCTACAACATCATAAAAACCCAGCCTACTCAAGAGTTATGACTCCATTACCAAAGTTCCCTCTTGAAGATGTTCTAGTGCTAGACCTAAGCACCGTAATAAATGGGCCTTTAAGTTGTTCACTTATCGCCGAATTAGGAGCACGGGTTATCCGAGTGGAACCACCAGCCGGGGATTACATACGAACAACTATTCACGGCCTGGCCGCCCAACGCACAATGGCCGGAACGGAAGACATATGCTTAAACCTTAAAACCAAAGAGGGGCAGACAATAGTACGTCAGCTCGCGGCAAAGGCCGATATTCTACTTCACAGCATGCGTCCTGGTGCCCCCGAGCGCACCGGAATTGGATTCGAAGAGTTGTCTCTGATAAATCCTAATCTCGTGTACGTGTACGCAGGTGGCTACGGTTATGACGGGCCGCATTCCAATCGCCCATCCATGGCACCCATACCGGGCGCCGTATGTGGTGGGGCTATTTCCCAAATGGGCCGCGACTCACTTCCGTCTCCAGATGAAAATATTACTGCAAAAGAGGTAAAAGAGTTATCACGAAAACTGGGTCGGGCAAACGATGGCACAACTGACCACAATTCCTCCATGGGTAATTCTGTGGCGATGCTGCTTGGATTATACGCCCGTGAACGTACAGGCAAAGGCCAATATATTTTATCGACTATGTTGGGCAACAACGCTTATGCAAACGTAGACGATTTTTTCTGGCACGATGGCAAACCTGAAAGACTTTTGCCCGACAATGAGGGATTTGGGCTCAATGCTCTTTACAGGTTGTACCGTGCAAAAGGAGGTTGGGTATTTTTGGCTTGTTTATTTGAACCTGAATGGCATGATCTTTGCCGTGGCCTCGGTAGACGCGATCTAATCTCGGACGTTCTATTTTCCAATCCTTCTGATCGCAAACAAAATGATGCCGTCCTGGCGCAGGAACTGTCATCTATATTCTTGTCCCACGAGCCATTATATTGGGAAAAAATGTTAGCTGATCTAGACGTTGCATGCGTTCGCGCGGAAGATCAGGGTATGTTCCATTTTTTTGATCAAGATCCACACGTGAAAGTAACAGGCATGCTCACACGGGTCGAGACAAAAAGCATAGGGCCATTTTGGCGCTATAGCCCCATCGTTTCATTCTCGCATACCGGCAGTAAGGCGGAAGCTGGACCACTTAAAGGCCAGAACTCTACGAACATCTTAGAAGAGTTAGGCTATACAAAATTACAAATAGCTGATTTCAAGGGTAGAGGTGTAATCGATTGGGATCCTGAATGTTGAACTACAATCACGAAAGCTGAAAAGGGTCCATCTATCTTTAACAACATTCGAGATAAAACTGCGATCGTAGGCATAGGTGAAACGGATTTTTCTTGGAATTCGGAACGCACCGAACTACAACTTGCCTGTGAAGCGATTAAATGTGCTTGTGACGACGCTGGCATTTCCCCTCATGATATTGACGGTCTCGTTCGTTACGGGATGGACAACAACACCGAAACCCAAATAATTCAAGCCCTCGGTATAAAGAATCTCAGACATTGGGAATCTATATCATTCGGTGGCGGTGCAGGGAACGCCACGGTCGGCCACGCTGCAGCGGCGGTATCTGCAGGATATTGCAAATACGCCGTATGTTTCCGTGCTGCAAACCTCAGATCGGATTTAAGACTTGGGCGTAGCAGGGATCCACAACTCATCCCTGGAGGTGCCCGGAGTTTTCATGCGCCTTGGGGATCTCTGGCCCCGGCCCATCATTTCGGAATGTTTGTCCGTCGCTATATGCACCAATATGGAGCAACAAGCCGTCATTTTGGATGGGTAGCTGTTACTTTGCGGTATCATGCTAGCCGAAATCCCCGCGCGCTACGTCAGACACCGATTACAATAAAAGACCATCAGGAGTCCCGCCTAATCGCTGATCCACTTAGACTTCTGGATTTTTGCCAAGAGAATGATGGTGCGGCGGCCATAGTAATCTCAACAGTAGATCGAGCGCGCGATCTGCGTCATGGTGACACTATTGTGTTGATAGAAGCAGCAGCTCAAGGCTCCGGACCTAGCGTCGAGGGCATTATATACAGACCTGATCTGGCCATCGCCGAATCAAGTCATACTGCCCATGATATTTGGATGCGAGCTCGGTTGACCGCACGCGACATTGATGCATTCATGTTTTATGACCATTTCACTCCCTTCTGCCTCATTGGACTGGAGGCATACGGGTTCGTCCCAGTCGGAGAAGCTAAAGACTTTGTTGAAGGGGGCCACAATCTACGATACGACGGTGTTCTTCCAACTAATACCCATGGGGGTAATCACTCTGAAGCATACATTCATGGCCTGACGCACCCTCAAGAAGGTGTCCGTCTGATACGCGGAACTTCTACATCACAACCGCCAAATAAGTCTATCAATCGTGTGCTTTCTTGCAGCACAACTGCCCAACTCAGTGCAGCTGTGATACTTAAAAAAGGGTAGCGGTCCCCAATTTACTAATGAAAACGGATCCACAACATCCTAATATCCACGATATGATGGCAGGGCCACTAGCTGGTCTGCCTTTACCGGATTTCCTGAACCTGCCTGATTATGAACTGGGATTCTGGCAAGCTGCACAGAGGGAAGAGCTCAGGATACAGCAATGTTCACAATGCGGATTATTCCGACACCTTCCAAGCCCTATGTGCCATAGCTGCCACTCATTTAATTACCGATGGACCGAAGTTAGCGGTCGTGGCCGAGTTTACTCGTTTGTCATCGTTCATCATCCCGTGCACACTGCTTTAAAAGTAGGACTGCAAATCCCGTATAACCTGTGCCTAATAGAGCTTCGGGAACAGGCTAATCTAAGATTACTCAGCAATGTTCTAGATATCGACAATGAAGACATTAAAATCAATATGGACGTGAGAGTATGTTTTAAACGCGTACCTGCCACACCGGATCTCATCCTTCCATTTTTTATCCGGGATGAGGTTTGATGTTGAGCGTTGTTCAGAAACATACCGTTTTTAGGACGCTCAGGACCCATAGAATGTACGCCTTTCCAATTCACTTTTACAATCCATTGAAGGAAGAAACCTACGACGCCTAAAAGACGTTTGGCGAAACCAGATTTCATTCTTATGGAGGATTGATAAATGACAAGTGGGTACATATCTTCAAAACGCCAAACTCTTCAAGATATCCTTGTGGTTTCTCTAGAACAAGCTGTAGCTGCTCCGTATTGTTCATCGCGCCTTGCAGATGCCGGTGCCAGGGTGATTAAAATAGAGCGCCCCGAAGGAGATTTTGCTAGAGACTACGACCGTGTTGTACACGGAGAAAGTGCTTATTTTGTTTGGCTCAATCGCGGAAAAGAATCAATTGCTCTAGACCTGAAAGACCAGACTGACAAAATGGTAATGTCGCGATTAATTTCACGAGCTGATGTCTTTATACAAAATCTAGCACCAGGAGCCGCTGCAAGATTGGGATTTGGGAGTGCTGTTATTCGACAAGATAACCCTCAGTTGATCACCTGTGATATCAGCGGATATGGTGAAGACGGACCTTATTCCGATATGAGGGCATACGATCTACTTGTACAGGCAGAAAGCGGATTAGCATCTGTAACCGGTAGGCCAGAAGGTCCTGGTCGAGTAGGGGTTTCAGTATGCGACATAGGCGCAGGGATGTATGCCTATATGGCGGTGTTAGAGGCTCTTCTAGACAGACAGCGCACAGGTATTGGAAAAGGTATTGCCGTCTCCCTTTTCGATACAATCTCAGACTGGATGACCGTCCCACTCCTACATCAGGTTTACGGGGGGCAGGCACCCCCTAGGCTTGGCCTCAACCACCCATCTATTGCCCCATATGGGGCCTATGGGACATCTGATGGTTCAGTTGTAATAGCTGTTCAGAACGATCGGGAATGGTCACGGTTTTGCAATGAAGTGATGAAACAACCTGCTATGATTACCGATCCTAAATTTCAAGATATTCCGTCTCGCGCGAAAAATCGGTCTGCTGTGGACGCAGCTATTAACAATGTCTTCAAAACGTTGAGTCGCTCGGAGGTTATTAATCGTCTACGTACAGCCCAGATCGCCTACGGGTCTTTAAACTCAGTAGCGGACCTCGCAGATCATCCCCAACTTCGATTGACCGAAGTACAAAGCGAAACTGGACCTCTGAATCTAGTTTCTCCGCCAGGGCGCCTTTCAGATGGCTCACCTCAATTCTCCGAAATACCTACCTTGGATCAACATGGATCCCAAATACGACGGGAATTTGCTCCCTAATATTGTTTTACGATCTTTTGCCGTTGTAATCCATGATTAAATACAAAATACACGCTCGATATAAATGGCAACTTTCGATGGTCTTAACAGCTTGCGGGTTCTATCTAAGTTAATTGCCCCAAACTGAGTCTATATTTGACGAGTAAAAAGAACCCAACTAGACTGCGATGATTCCATGCTATCGTAGTTACACCCCCGCAAACCTACATCTCGGAGATCATAATGACGACAATCGTTGAACCAACACCAAGCAATGAACACTTCAAAGTTGTTGGTACCAGACCCATAAGACACGACGGCGTAGACAAGGTCACGGGACGAGCACGATATGGCGCTGACGTTAACTTACCAGGCATGCTTTATGGCAAAATCTTACGCAGCCCTTACGCGCATGCCATGGTTAAATCAATTGACGCTTCTAAAGCTCTTTCCTTACCAGATGTGAAAGCGGTCGTTACTGGTGCAGACTTTCCGGAAGCTTCGGCCAACGCTATGGAACTCGCTGAAGGAGCTATGTTCAATCCTAAATTTCTCAGCAACAACGTCATGGCTAGCGAGAAAGTGTTGTATGTCGGGCATGCGGTTGCCGCCGTAGTAGCCAGCACCATGGCAGCTGCAGAAGAAGCATTGAAAATGATCCGTGTAGAATACGAACCACTGCCTTTCGTGCTAGATGGCATCGAAGCGATGAAGCCTGAAGCCCCAGTACTCCATGATAGGCTGTACCGCTCAGAAGGAAAATACATTAGGGCCGGGGGACTTGAGGACGCAGAGACGAAAGAGAAAGCGTCTAATATCGCAAGTCATTTCGTCTTCCAAACAGGGGACCCAGATTCAGGCTTCGAACATGCTGACTATGTTGTCGAACGGGAATTCCATACAAGCCAGGTACACCAAGGTTACATCGAGCCTCATTCAGCCACCGTTTCATGGAACCAAGATGGGACAATCTCTATATGGGATAGCTCACAAGCTCATTTTTCGATGCGTGATATGACGGCACAAGTGCTCCAAATCCCTGTTTCACGAGTCAAAGTCACACCTATGGAAATAGGGGGTGGATTCGGCGGGAAACTCACTATCTATCTCGAGCCTGTCGCTGCCTTGTTGTCAAAAAAAACCGGACATCCAGTGAAAATCACAATGAGCCGAAAGGAGGTATTCGAAGGAACCGGTCCAACTGCTGCCGCGCATATACGAGCAAAGATTGGCGCCACTAAACAAGGTAAGATCGTAGCTGCAGAAGGGGAATTAATATATGAGGCCGGTGCTTTCCCAGGCAGCCCTGTAAATCTAGGTACTCTGTACATATTTGGACCGTATGAAATACCGAATGCCCGTGTTGAAGGTTACGACGTTCTAGTAAATAAACCGAAGACAGCAGCATACAGGGCTCCAGGCGGGCCCGCAGCTGCATTTGCAGGCGAGACGCTAATAGATGAACTTGCCCAAGCATTGGACATAGATCCGTTAGAGTTCCGTTCCCTTAACGCAGCTAAAGAAGGGACTCGCCGGGTAAATGGTCTCACATTTAGAAAAGTAGGATTCCTTGAGGTATTAGAGGCCGCCCGCAACCATCCTCATTACAAATCTAAACTAACAGGTTCCAATCGTGGACGGGGAATAGCGGCTGCAGTGAGCTTTAATATGTCCGGTGAGTCATGTGCTATCGGAAACGTTAATTCAGACGGAACCGTCAGCCTTTTGGAAGGTTCTCCAGACATCGGGGGTACACGCGCGACTGTAGCGATGCAAATGGCAGAAGTACTAGGACTTCCTGCTGAAGATATACATCCATCTATCGGAGATACTGACACTATAGGTTTTACTGCGTATACAGCAGGAAGTAGTGTAACTTACAAGACTGGATGGGCATGTTTTGAAGCTGCACAAGACATTAAGCGCCAGATGATCGAAAGAGCAGCAGTTTTGTGGGAAGTACCAAAAGGCGACATCCGCTTTCTAAACAACACTTTAGCCCACATATCAGATCCAGAATTACGGATATCGTTTAAAGAATTATCCGCCGTTCTTAATCAGACTGGCGGTCCCATTGTAGGCCGAGCGAACATTAACCTTGGTGGGGAGAGTCCAGGATTTACTGTGCACATAGTAGACGTAGAGATAGACCCCGAAACCGGGAAAACTCAGATCTTGCGATATACCGCTATTCAAGATGTAGGGACAGCCATCCATCCAGGTTATGTGGAAGGCCAATTGCAAGGGGCTGCCAGCCAAGGGATAGGTTGGGCGTTAAATGAAGAATATTTCCTGGATGATCAAGGTCAGATGCAGAATTCTAGCCTCCTTGATTATCGTCTCCCAACTAGCATAGACCTTCCAATGATTGATACAGTTGTGGTAGAAATCAAAGACCCTACGCATCCCTTTGGGGTAAGGGGTGTAGGAGAAGTATCAATAATTCCGCCAGTTCCAGCCCTTGCTAATGCTATCCACAAAGCAACCGGTGTACGCATGAACAACCTACCAATGTCTCCAGCGGCGATCTTGAAAGCAACATGGGAGAGAGCAGTTTAACCAAATACCTAGCCAATCACTAAATCAATTCCTACGACGTCACGAAAACATTCCTGATGATACGCGTAACGGTTCACCATCCCAACGGTCATAAGCAGCCACGTTATTTAACGGCTTCCTCGTGACTGGGCCAAATCGTCCCTTCGGATAGCCTAGCGGGATACAATAAACGACCTGTGCAGTATCTGGTATTCCAAATAACCGGTGCACCCGACTTTCAACTTGCCCATGAAGCGTAGTTATAGTACCTCCGATCCCTAGAGATCGAGCTGCTAGTAACATATTTTGCACCGATGGAATCACGGAACCCATCCCTTTCGATCCCCGAGACGTCGAACATACCATTACTATCACTGGCGCATGAGATATTGCATCGGCTAAACCCATCGCAGATTGCATTACTAAGTTTTCTTTTGGTACGTCTTGCGGACCATTTATACCCACATCCTGCCGTTTAGCCCACCAAGCTTCCTTGTATAAAATAGCTAATTGGGAGATCAGATCTGTATTTCGTATTACAAGAAAGCGCCAAGGTTGCTGATTTCCGCCGTTTGGCGCCTGGATAGCAGCGTTCAATATAGACGAAATATCGCCCTCTGAAACAGGCTTATTACTAAATTTGCGTATCGCGCGAAGACTAAAAATCGCCTCGTTTAAAGGCATATTCAGACGTTCATCAAAATTCATAAGACTTTCCTTTCAATACATCCCAGCACGAGATTTAAACGGGCTTTATATATGCTGTCTGATGCATGTATCTAGAACATGAGATTTACGTAACTATAGGTAAACTCGTTACTGGCTTACATGATAGTTCCCTGAGTAAATGCGATCAACCAAACCAATTTTTATCAGAAAATATCAGGGGCATAACTAAAAACCATTTGCACGCACGTTGAACTGGGTCTGTGTGGCAGATAGAATTAGGCTGTTCGGTCCTTCACAACTCGGAAGAGCTGGAGATCAATATAGTGAATAGAGATTTAACAGTTGGAAACGTCCAAATTACAGCATTATCGGATGGAGCTTTACAATTCGATTTATGCAGTTTCTTTCCTTCGATCTCTCCCAAACAGTGGGACCCTTATCGTGACCACCTAGTACAAGGTCCAGGTGTCCGATTTAATCTAAGTTCCTATATCATCCGATCTGAGGGGAAAGTTATTCTCATAGACACTGGGATGGGACCAAAACCCATTGATGATCCAAATTGCTCATTTGGGCAACTGATGGATGATATGAAGGCCACCGGGATACGGCCCAGTGATATTGACATGGTGGTGATGACACATTTACATCGCGATCACATTGGATGGAATGTCCTGTCGGAGGGTGGATTTTATGCTCCAACCTTTCCAAAGGCTCGATACTGGGTAAGTGATAAAGACTGGGACGCTTGCCATCAGCCCGACATTCAGCCTACCCGTTTCCCCAACGCCCCGGAACGTGTCTGGCCATTAGATGAACTTGATATCTGTGAAATTTACGAAGGAGAACATGCCTTCACAAGTGAAGTTGTGTCTTTACCGACACCTGGTCACACACCGGGTCATATGAGCTTACTTATCAGTTCGCAAGGCCAACGCGCTTTGATTTTAGGTGATGTCCTTCATAATCCAGCCCAAGTAGAAGAAACCGACTGGGTATCTAGGGCAGATATGGACCCCAGGCAAACACGAATAACTAGGAGTTCGGTTCTCCAACAAATTGAAACCGAAGGGATACTTGCGGTGGTGGGTCATTTCCCTGCACCTGGATATGGACATTTGATACGGCTGGAAGGCCGGAGATACTGGCAACCTATTTAGAGAAGAGACCTATAATTAGATCTATCTTAATATGTGAATGAGGCGAATATGTCTACACCCAAAATCGCTGTAATGATTCCTGAACACCTACAAGGACGTTCCGATCACGCTCTCAATTCAGCTCCCAATGGAATGGAGGCCTACTGGGTAAATTCTGATCTGCCTGATGAAGATCTAATTAGGTTATGTAGGGATGCTGACGCCATACTCTCCATAGTCCCTAATATCTCCGCTGAAGTCTTAAAGCACTGTCCCAATATAAAAATTCTCCAAACCCTTAGTGCAGGATATGATCAATTAGACGTTCCAGCGATCAACGAGTTGGGAATTCCAATCGCAAACAATGGAGGTGCTAATGCAATAGCAGTTTCAGAACACACCATAGCGCTCATGATTTCTTTGAGCAAACGTCTAATGGATCAATGGCACATTGCCTCCAAACAGAGACAATGGAGAGGCGACATGGTAGCCACCGATTTATATGAGGTGTCTCACAAAACTGTCGGAATCATTGGGTTGGGAAGAATTGGCAAACAAGTCGCAAAAAGACTCTCCGCCTTTGACACGGAAACATTGTATTTCGATATTGTCCAAATACCGATCGAAGTACAAGAACAATACAACGTTAAGCCGGTATCTTTAGACGAGTTGTTACGAAGATCCGATATAGTGTCACTTCACGTCCCTTTGAACCAACATACCCGTGGCATGATCTCCGTAAATGAACTTGGAATGATGAAAGCTAGCGCGTTCATCGTCAGCACATGTCGCGGTCCTGTTATTGACGAAAAAGCTTTGTATTCCGCCTTAACGTCAGGGAAAATTGCAGCCGCTGGTCTAGATGTATTGGAGGAAGAACCTACACCCACGGATAACCCTCTCTTAGACCTAAGCAACGTTGTAGTGACTCCTCACATGGCTGGCCTTACCTACGAAGCAAACATAAGGGCAGTAGAATTTGGCTATGCCAACATCCAACGCGCTTTATCCGGGCAAACCCCAGAAAGCCTAGTAACGCCTGATTAACCTATCTTCCTGATTTGGAAATTACAAAGGCCTTTGATCATACTCACCGAAGAGGTATAGCAGATTGATGCAAAAACGGCTTTTAACACTCCCCGAAAACTGGACCAGAGCGATGGCCATCGCAGCCCATCCTGATGACATGGAATATGGAGCTGCCAGTGCTGTAGCCCGCTGGACATCGCAAGGTAAAGAAGTGAATTACCTTCTTTTAACCAGAGGAGAAGCCGGGATAGACTCCATGTCACCAGAGCTAGTAGCTCCTCTACGAGAGCGAGAAGAAGTAGAGAGCGCTAAAGTAGTTGGAGTCCACACTGTGGAGTTCCTCGATCACTCGGATGGTGTTTTAGAATATGGACTTCCACTTCGCCTTGATATCTCCCGCGCAATACGGAAACACCGGCCTGAAGTTATCATAAACGGAAACCACCACCTTACGTTCGGTGGCGTGCGGCTTAACATGGCAGACCACCGTTGGGCATCCTTGGCGGTTCTAGATGCTGCTCGAGACGCGGGTAACCGATGGATTTTTCCTGAGCTTCTGGAAGAAGGATATGAACCGTGGGATGGTGTGAAGCTGGTATTTACTAGTGGATCTCCATCTCCTTCCCATGCTGTTGATGTTAGCGATTTCATAGATAAAGGCGTAGAGTCTTTAAGTAAACATGCCGTGTATCTCAATAATCTTTCTCAAGACGTAGACCCGGACGAAATGCTGCGATGGAACGCTTCAGTTAGTGGTGAATCGTTGGGTGTTGATTATGCTGTTGCCTTTCAAGTTATCCAAATTTAGTTAATTGTGTTGCTTTTAGAACAGGTGGTTTAGCCCGGTAAATCATCAAACCTGCGGCCATGTATAAAGATGCCACTACAACAAATTGAACGGTAAAACCCCCGGTTAATTCGCTGAGGACTGCCGCGAGTGCAGGGCCTAGTCCAAGAGCAAACATCTGCATTGGAGCCATAGCTCCTGTTATCGCGCCGTAGGATCCACGGCCAAAATACTGTGCAAGCAACATTTGTTCTAATACTCCCAACGCCCCAGCAAATATTCCCCAAATGATGCCAAACAAATAGGCTGCAGCCAACGAATCGACTCTCAGAAGAAACAGCGTAACCACAGCAGCCGCCGGGAGCGCAATTAAAAGGAGCAATCTGGGGCTTACCCTATCGGC
This sequence comes from SAR202 cluster bacterium AD-804-J14_MRT_500m, assembly GCA_009391275.1. The sequence goes on from VEXF01000010.1 coordinate 37,826, forward strand.
CGCATAACCCCAGGCTATTACTGCCAAAGCAAGAAATGTGCTGAGGCTTAGTACTCCTGTGGCATGCGCCGGTGACACACCAACACCTTCATGAAGGTATGGGACCATGCTGAAGCTTAACGTTGAAGAGGCCAGTATCCCAAACACTACAGACATCCCAACCAGCCAGAAGGCGGAAGTGCGTATGGTACTAGAAATCGACCAACTCACCTCATCCTCTAATTCGTCAGATGAAATAGTGCCATTCGATATGTTCCCACCGTTACCCACCCTATGTTCGCCATCAGGAAACAAGCCGATGTCTTCCGGTTTACGTCTCATAATGATTGCCAAAGGTAAAATCAACGAGAAGCTTACAATACCTAAGAACCAATAGGCGCTACGCCATCCTGAAAACGATACGAACATCGAAATAATTTGAATATTAATCGCGCTGCTAACCGGACGAAATGTCGAGGTTATTGACAATGCGATATTTCTACGTTTTCTGAAAAAATTAACTGCGGTAGTTCTAGGAACAATCCCAATCAGTGTGGTATTACTCAAACCCCTTCCCGTAACATACACAATAAAAAAAATACTAAGATTATTAATGCCAGCAATAAGTAAAAACGCCACTCCTACAAGAGCTACCCCGATCGGCATCAGCCATCTGGGGCCCACTCGGTCTGCCAAGTGCCCCATCACCGGACCGATGAGCCCTGACAACCAGGTTCCAGCTGTTACTGCCAAAGCCAGAGATCTCCGGTCCCACCCGGTGTCATCTAATATGAAATTCTGGGCTCCCCCCAAAACTACCTGAGAGAGTCCCGTACCCGCGAACGTAGCCAATGCAGCCATTGCAAGAATCAGCCACCCGTAATAAAAGGGTACGGGCGGTCTCCAACGTATGATTTCCCGTACTCTAGCCAACCATAGGCCTTAGTTCGTTTACAAATCGAGATAGTGTATTTATATAAACTTTGTGCTGTTTTTTATCCATTGCCCCTCTTGGATTAGATAATTTTGGAAAGATTGGGTACCACTATCGCCCCAGAAATATTTCGTAGAACTCCGGGAGAAACTTTAATTTTAGATGATCTACTTCCGGACCCAAGAATGACATAGGGTTCCTGCATCAATTCTTCATCAACGTAAAGAGAGATATCTCTGGGCAAATTAAATGGTGTAACTCCACCAATTGCCATACCGGTTAGGGCTTTAGTTTCTTCGGCTGATGCAAATGACAATCTTCGGACCCCCATCAAACGTCGGACTGTTCTATTTACATCCAATTTTCTCGATGCTTGAACTACGCACGCGGCATATTGCTTCGGATCTCTACGCGTTCCGACGATTATTGTATTTCCAGAATTCTTTAAGAGATATCCGTATTTCTCGCAAAATTGTAGTGTGTCTGCAAACTTCGGATCACAAGCCAGAATCTCGTGTACTATCCCCAACTGCTTGAGCGATGTTACGACATTTTGTGAGGCATCATCGGATTTAATCATTATTTAAGCAGCTTGATTTATTGACATATTATACGAAGAATTGTCATGCGGATTGAGGTTTCATTTTATGCCATTGGGTATTTTGCTCATATGCATGAGCGACTCTCAATACCAAGCTATCCCCACCCGGGCATCCGCCTATTTGAAGGCCAATTGGCAATCCTGTCGCATCAAACCCACATGGAACAGTGACAGCCGGCGCGTTGGACAAGTTGAATAAACGGGTAAGCAAAAATTGCAGGCGTCCGACGGTATCTTTACCGGTTATAGGCGGATCTTCTACGACTGGCTGGGCCGTTTTACCTGAGGTTGGCAAAACCAAGACATCATACGTTTCCAGGGTCTCGAGAACTTGATTCCTTAAAACATTTCGTAACTGTTGTGCTTTGTAATATGCTTGAGCCGGCACAATACTCCCGGTTAACAACCCTATTCGATTATCATGACCATATTCTTTGATGTGATCTCTGACCCATTGTTTTTGGTTAATCGCTGGCTCTACTCCCAACAGCACGCCTGAAATAACGGCGGCATCATTCGAGAGAGGGATCGACACTTCCTCCACAGAAGCACCTAGATTTGTAAGTTTGTCTATGGCTGTCGAAACAACAGAACGGACTTCAGGTTCGACCAACTCATTAAATAGTTGTTCTTTAACTACCCCTACTTTGATACCTTTGATATCTCCGGTCAAATCAGCTTGAAAATTGGGAACAGGTCTGTCGAAACTAAATCGGTCTCGCACATCATACCCAGAGATAGCTCCCAACGTTAACGCAGCGTCTTCAACCGTCCTAGAAATTGGCCCAACCGTATCCATAGACCAGACACCTGGCATTACTCCATGTCTGCTCACCAAACCCCATGTAGGCCTATGTCCAACTAAGCCACACCACGAAGCTGGGAATCTAATAGATCCGCCGGTGTCTTCACCCAGGGAGGTTGAACACAAATATCCAGCAGTTGCGGCTGCGGACCCGCTGCTTGACCCACCGGCATACATATTAATATTCCATGGATTTCTAGGAGTACTAAACCTGTGTGAGAAGCCTGTGATCGCAAACTCTGTCATATTGGTCTTTCCCAATATGACGGCCCCGGATTTTTTTAAGTTCGCTATTACATTAGCGTCCTCATCAGGAATGAAGTCCATCAGGATTCGTGATGCACCCGTGGTACGTACACCTTTGGTCCAGAATTGATCTTTCACTGCAACCGGCAATCCGTGCATTGGACCCTTATATTTACCCCTAGCTATCTCTTGCTCTGCTCTCTGCGCCGCCAGCAAGGCCTCTTCGTGTGTCACGGTCAGATAGGAATTGTATTGAAAATCTAAGTTGTCAATGCGGTCTAGGTACAATTCAGTCAATTCCACAGGCGAGATCTCTTTAGAGCGGATCAACCGTGAGAGCTCTGTTGCCGACAGATAAGCAATATCAGTTCTATTCATACATGCCTTTCCCCTCAAGAATCCGTTTGACCAGGCGTTCGAGGTCTGGTTAGGATGCGTTATCCTATGGGGGCAAGATGATTGGCAATGGCTCAACAGCCTCCAACCCCGGCGGGTTTATTTTATCCAAACCTTCCAGCATGGCATTTAAACTATGCATCACCTCAGTCAAATCTGGTTCCTGAATATCTAAACCTACCGCCCGCCCAAGAGCTTGGATTTCTTCTTGATTTAAGTCTGACATCTAAAACTCCAGAATCAATTGTCCCCTAACATTTTTAAATCTTCTACACACAGTTTCTAAAAAGCGGGTTTCTGCAAGACCGATTGCTCAACTTTCCTAGAGATTAATTGACCTTGGTCAGGACCACCAACCAGTTTTCCGTTATCTATCATTAAGGTTCCCCTCAGCATAACTGTTGTCGGCCATCCTTGGATATCCCATCCTTCCCAAGCAGTGTAATCTCTGACGTGCAGATAATCATTACTCAGTTTCATTTTGACATTAGGATCAATGATAGCAATGTCAGCGTCACTCCCTACAGCGATGGCTCCTTTTCTTGGATAGAAACCTAGTAATTTTGCAGGATTTGTAGATGTCACATCCACGAACCGTTCCAGCGACATCCCTCGTTTCACTACCGCGTCAACATAATTTACGCCCATTCTTACTTCAATGCCAGAATTCCCGCCCCTCATATCGACAACGTTTCTCCCGGCGATTTTATCAATGTAAGTTGTGAAACTACTATCCGTCGCAGTGAACGAAAGATCGCGCCGCATTAACCCTTTCCAAAGATCCTGCCTGTCTTCCTCATATTTCAAGGATGGATATGTGTGGTATTTCATCCCATCAGGTTCTTTATAATTTTCAGCATTAAACGACAATGCCAGTGTCAAAACTTCTCCATAAATAGGCAATCCCCTGCTCCTAGCTTCCGATATGGCATTAAGGCCATCGTTCCCGGTAACATGAACAAAGTATGTTCCAGCGCCAGTCCTCTCTGCCAGATGAACAACATGCTGAAACGCTAGATGTTCTACGGTTTTTGAATGAATCAAATTGGCATTGTGCCAGTCCCATTGATCACGTTGTTTTGCCATCAGATAGTTATACATTACTAGCTCATCGTCTTCGCCATGTACTGCCAGAACTCCTCCATGACGAGCAATCTGGCACATCAGATCATGTAGACGACCGGTGTCTATTCTTCCTACCGGTGTTAATGACAACCCCCTACCTTCGGGAGGCCTGATATTAGTAGTAAATATTTTGACACTTGGGAATCCTGCGGATACTAATTCGCCGTACCGTGCAATAGCATCAGGTGTGTTTTTGTTTGTGAAGATCGCATGTGCAGAATAATCGGTGTAAGCATTCCCTTTCCATGGCTCGAGATATTGATAAATTCCATCGGCTAAATCGCCTTCGTTAGGAGCCGGAGCGAAGTCTACGACTGTTGTAGTTCCTCCCCATATCGCGCCGATGGAGTGAACTGCCGGTCCGGCATTGGGAGTACCTGTGACCTGTTCAGGTGCGCCAGGTTGTACGTTAGCAGCAGCATGGGCATGCGCTTCAACGCCCCCTGGGACGACAATTTTACCGGTGGCATCAATTACCTTTGAACCTTGTGTTGAGAGTATCCCTCTAAGAGTTACTGCAGCGATTTTTTCGCCGGCTATTCCTATATCCCACTCACCGGCACCGGCCGGTGTAACAACTTTACCGCCTGTGATAATGGTGTCCATTGCTCTCTATCCCCTTGCGTCTTTTTGGTCGATGGTCAGTCGATTAACGATATGTTTGATTAACTTCACCATCACTTTTGCTACGGTCAAAATCCAAGATTGAACATTTACCCAACCTTGCACTGCCTAGGCATGAATTCACGGACCACACTAACTCCCTCTCGTCGACGCTATCATGTCAAAAGCATCAACGGTTTAAAGCATTAGGATCAAGACTCGTTTCGACAACCATTGATGCATTCCCCTATTTTTAGCTAAATTCGTATAATCTAGCGTATTCCATCTTCTAGTATCACCGTTGGCGGCGATCGCACGCGTGACGGCAAGATTCATTCTAGGTTTCGTCTCATACAGTGTCAACGAATCAACCGCTGGTTTGTCTGGCATCTTTATCACCTACGGTTGACACAGAATTAGTGATCTCCATAGACTACACAAACATATGCACGACAGGAGGATATCTGATACATTCAGATCCGGATGTCCCGGCTACATTAGGACAAATACAAGCCCTGCTACACACCCATTTCTCCGCGAACTCCTCGATTTCTTTGCTACGCGGATTTAAATTAAATTTTTCCGGAAACTCCGATTTTCATAAAGTCTATTTTTCAGTCAAATGCGACTGTGGAACTGCAGCGCTTATCTCAGTTGAGGTTTCCGCGTCAAAATCTCAAAGTGAAGTCTCAACCGCAATTCCAAACCTCATTGCCCAAGTCAAGTCTAAAGCCAAACAGTTCAACGCGATGACATGCAAAATGCATCTACAGATGCGATCGGGGAACCTGGGAAAATAAGTGTTATTTCGTGGTATGCTACCATCATCGTAAGACCTAGAAAATAATGGCGGGAGACAGGGAAATGAAAGGGGAACTTAGTCAAGACGAGGCACTGAAAAGGGCTAAGCAATTTTCTGAAAAATATGTAGAGCGAAGCCCATATGCATTTTTCCCTGAGGCAGAAGTCGTTGAGCTAGTACAACAGGGATTGGGAGAAAATGAAGTCAAACATGGCTATAGATACTGCCCTTGAATGCCTCTAAGCGGCGATCCAGATGAGGATCGAAAAAAGATATGTCCCTGTGATCGGCATCATGAAGACATCAACAGGGATGGGTTTTGCATATGAATGTTTTTCGTAAGCGAAGAGTTTCTTCGTAAATATGAACAAGGCGAGGATTTAGTACAAACTATCGACGAGGTAGTACAACCAGGAGAAGGCCTTTTCGATCAAGAATACGAGACCAAGGCTCAATGGAAAGCCAAACAAAACAAGAAATAGAGGGAGCGAAGTTGAGTGACATAACAGTATATACGTCAGCTGGTTGAGGCCCTTGCCACATGGTGAAAGTGTACCTTTCACGCAAAGGCATACCGTTTACGGAACGCAATGTATCAAACGAAGAAGACGCTAAAAACGATTTAATAGCGCTAGGATACCGGAGTACGCCGGTTACGGTAATAGGCGACGAGAAATTAGTCGGATACAGTCCTCCTAAGATCGACGCTGCCTTAGCAACCGTCGGCCTTTAGCCCTATCAACAACAGTTCATTGGGCCTTATCTCGATTTGAACAACCATTACGACGTCGTCATCATAGGGTGTGGCGTTGCAGGCTTATCAGCAGCGATTACGGCTGCTGAAGAAGGCGCGCAAGTTGCGGTACTTGAACGCTCTCCTAAAGACGTTAGAGGAGGGAATACACGTTACACAGATGCCTACCTTCGACTAAAAAATCCCACAGATCCTACTGATGATTTCATCGAACGATTATCCTCGACGTCGTCTGGCCTCCTAGACCCTGAATTACGAAAGGCCGCGGATCGACCATACACTGATTGGCCCCCTTTAGTTAGGGCACATGCCTTTGCTGATCCAGCTATCGTCGAAGCTTTCGCAAGTGGCGTGCCAGGATCTATGGAATGGTTGCAATCCTTTGGTGTACAAATAGTCAAGGAATATCCACCAATGCCAACGCGCGCGGCTCCCCGGATGGCCCCTGTGGGTGGTGGACTAGCAATAGTAAACAAACTAGCTCAAGGCGCCGAATCATTGGGTGTTCATTTTAGTTATACAACTACAGGTAGATCGCTTAAACAAGATGCCCGAGGTTCAGTAATAGGGGTGAATGCTTGGTCACCCCAACATGGTTTGATAGATTTTCATGGTAATGCAGTGGTACTCGCCAGTGGAGGATTTCAAGGCAATCCTGAGCTCATGACACGTTATATAGGCCCGCAAGCATATCTTATCCGTCCAGTTGCTCATGGAGGGATGTACAATAAGGGTGAAGGAATCCAAATGGCTTTATCAATAGGAGCAGCACCCGCAGGCCAGTTCGACAATTTCCATGCAGAACCAGTAGACCCGAGAACATCCAGCGTAGACCCGGTCATCTACTCGTTCTCGTACGGGATCCTCGTCAATCAATTAGGACAACGTTTCATAGATGAGGCGTCTGGCATAACCGACTTAATATATGAAGATGTTGCCAGGACTATCTGGAAACAACCGGGAGGCAAAGCCTACTTAATTTTTGATTCAAAAATAGAATCGTTGCCATCATTCAAAGATTCAATCAAATCTGATCTAGCCCCAATCCGCTGCAAATCATTAGACGACTTGGCTCACTGTCTTGGCATCCCGATTGATCCCCTTCGGGAGACTGTTACTTTGTACAACGCAAGTGTATCGGAAATCCCTTTCGACCCGACTCGTCTAGATGGCAAAACCACTTTGGAGATCCACCCGCCTAAATCCAACTGGGCACAGCACGTAGACGGCCCTGATTATTTCTCCTATCCTCTAATATGTGCAAACGTCTTTACGTTCGGAGGCTTAAAAGTTACGCCCACTGCACGTGTCGTTAATACTGATGGCTATGAGATACCAGGGTTATATGCGGCCGGAGAGACCATAGGGTTTTACTACCGTGATTACCCGGGAAGCACGTCGGTTTTACGAGGCTTAGTCTTCGGCAGGATAGCCGGGCATGATGCCGCTTGCTATTCCGCGAGTTAAATCTCAGCACCCAATTTGATAAAAATTACTGATACTTTTCTTATACGAAAATATCGTCCGGTATACATGCCGACACTACATAATTAGGCACATCCACAACGTTACCAATTTTTAAGTCGGCGGCCACACTACACAAAACATAAGCTTGTTCTCGGTTCCATCCGTGCTCTTGCAACAAATTAATCAAATTCAACAAAGCGCTACGGGCTGCTAATGTCAAATCGCCGCTTTCATTAGTTCCATCCGGTCGAATTGGCATTCCCATCGTAGATAAATACCGTCTGGGCTTATTCGAGTTATCTGCTCGTTCATTGTCTTGCCATATAAACCTCGGGCCAATAACTTTACTATTCTTGGCTTCTCCTTTTAACAATTTGAACCTGACAATTACAGTAGATCCCATTTCAGCAGCCGAGATACAAACTTCACCATCTCCCTGGGAGAAATGACCATCGCCTACCGAATATAATCCTCCTGCAACATTAACAGTCAATATTAGTTTAGAGCCTTTGGTAAGCTGTTTAACATCAAAATTACCCCCATTCTCTCTCGGAGGTAATGTTCGTAACCCTTCGCTAGCGATCGGTTCTGTATCTGGAATAGCCCCATCTGGGCCCGGCATAAAAACCAGACCGCCTCGATCAAGTAATGACTGTTCCCGTCGGGTCCAACTACGTAACTGTTCGTGAGAAGGTGCAACTCCAGACACTCCCATAAATGGCGCGCCTGGTATCCTAACACCCGGCAACTGCGCCGATGTCGCCCAGCCATCTAATATATCCCAATGCACTAAATAGGGGATTGTGTACACATCGCTTAAAAATCCCAGACCTGGAACAATGCAAGTAAACGCCCAAGGTTGAGGCTGTATCTCCACGAATTCAATCTCTAGCAAATCCCCAATTTCCGCCCCATTTATCCATATCGGACCAGTTAGTGGATGACATGGTCCAAGTTCCAAATTCAGCAAATCTGCGCTTGTCGATGAAGGTGATAATTGAGATCCCAATCCATCTCGGCACTCAATCAGAACCTCTTCTCCTTGGTCCACTTCCAGAATGGGTGTAACATCAGGATGCCATCTATTATGGCCTTTTTCGGGTTCGTCCTTAAGTTCCTTGGATCGATCAATCTCTATACTTTTCAAATTGACCTCATCTCCCAACGGATCTATTGCGTCTACCCATTTCCGTTCCCAATGAGAGGTTTAGTTCCTAAATTCATCGCACTAAAGAAACCTCTAACCATGTAACATGCCTTTATGTCTGTTTAGCACTTCAAGCATAAATTTTTATTCAACTAGTCGCGTTATCAATAGCAGCCAGATCGAAGTTATAAAGTTTAGCTGCATTCAAAGCCACTATCTTGTTTCGGTCTTCATCAGGAACTCCATCGAGAATTGCATCAAGAATCTCCCTTGATTTGGGGAACGTTGATTCCGCATGTGGGTAATCTGACCCCCACATCATATTGTCTACACCTATAACGTCTCTCACTCTTATACCCACTGGATCTTCTTGAAAACTTAGGGAAACATTGTTGTGAAAGTAGTCACTTGGCAGCAAACCATCTTTAAACCTATAAGAGGCCTCTTCTTGCCGCTCCATATATGTATAATCTATCGTTTGCACCAAATGGGCCGCCCACGCTAATTCAAATTCGACTATCACAGCTTTCAAGTCAGGGTGCCTTTCAAAGACGCCAGAAAAAATCATGTCGCACATGGACGTCGACGGCCAAAAAACCTTGTTGGCTCTGGCACTAGCTTCTTGTATAGAGTCTCCTTCGCCTGTACGGGTCTTCACCGCCCTATTAGTAGCCGTATGCAGACTTAGAGGAATGCCAAGGTCTTCGGCAGTAGCCCAAAGCGGTTCATATTCTTTCCCATCATATCTACAATCATGTCCGGGATATTCAGGTATCATTGCGCCGACTAATCCTAGTTTGGCACAGCGTTTTAATTCAGCTACACCTTCTTGAACATCATCTAGGTTAATCATTGCAACACCTTTTAACCTATCCGGCTCAGTAGCACAGAATTCTGCTAACCAGTCGTTGTACGTCCGAAATATGGCTGACAACAAATCTGAATCTCTAATCGCATAAAAGAACAGCCCCTGAGACGGATAAAGCAATTCACCTGCTACACCATCAATCTTCATATCGCGAATATGTTCTTCAGGTTCGTAAGCTCCTACTAGCACATCGTCAAATCTGCCTTCATGAGAGATATTTTCAGGCGCTTCAAACCTGGTACCAGCTCCCAGCACCAACCCAATACCAGAGAGTTTTTGATCGCCTTCAATCATCAAATGGTCCATCTCCCCCACTCGTTTTATGTACGGGGCTCTAGACTTGAAGTTATCATCTATCCGTTCCGTCCAGAGATCGGGCGGTTCAAACACATGTGAATCGGATGAGATTACTAAATTTTCAGCCATCGTAGCCTCCATTGAATATCTATAGATGGTTCAGAGATCAAAAGCATGGTTCTAGTGGATTCTAACTCTTCAATTGCTTATTGCAACCCTACCTATGGGGATTGGAAGCATCCATTTAATTTCTGAAAAGCCCAGCCCACACTCCGACGCCCTAAAGTGTTAAGGCCTAATGGATGTGTAGTTCCATATTTTCCCTTGCGTAATACTACCTGACCGCCGACGATGTTCAACAGGGTGGATTTGCATCTCCCGGATGGACCCATCAATGCTCCAAGTTCTCCTGGGCTCTTAATTCAGTCTAGGATGCAATCTTGTTACCATTCTCCTTCTGTTCGACACAAACTAACGTGAAATCTCATCACCATAGAACCGTTCACAGTTATCCCACAGTATTTTTCGTTTTGTATTCTCCGGAAGATCCATACCCAAAAAGGTATT
>VEXF01000011.1 GCA_009391275.1 SAR202 cluster bacterium AD-804-J14_MRT_500m
AAGATATGCCGACCGCGCTGGTGGGTACACTAGGATTATAAAGCTAGCTCCCAGGAAAGGGGATGCGGCTCCTCAAGCTCAACTCGAACTCGTATAATAGGTCTGATGATATGGCAACATCAGATAGCATTGCTGGATCGAAGTTCGGCATTAATAATCCTCTAGATGGCGAAGCTTTTTTTATCTCAGCTATCAGACACACTCCATCTTCCAAGAACGCACTCGCCAATTTGATAGTAGGTTGCCGCTTCTCTGTACGTTCTTGTAGCAACTTGAGTGGGATACGAATTTTTTGTTCTCCTAATTCGTTTGTTTTAGCAGAAACGATCTGTTGAAGAATATTGACCATATGCGATTAACTATCCCTGAGATCCCAATTCTTGACTTAATTCTATTAACCCTTCCATACGCAGCAATGCCTCCCCCCCATCCAACACTTCTGCAGCGGTTTTTATTCCTTCTTTCAAGTTGGCCACCTTATCTCCCGCTAGTAATACACCGGCGCTGTTTAATAACACTATCTCTCTATGCGGACCCTGTTCCCCAAACATCAACCTCCGCAGGAGGTGGGCATTGTCCATAGGGGTTCCACCCTTTAAAGAATCCATAGGAACAGAAGCTAATCCTAGTTCCTGAGGGGTGACAGAGTATTGATCCACGACAGATCCTCGTATCTCCCAAACATGCGTACTTCCACCCAAGGTCATCTCGTCTAATCCGTCGTCTCCATGAACAACTAAGCTATGCTCCGACCCCATTAGCCTAAGAACATCTGCCATTTTGTTCCCGATTGACGTGCTCGAAACACCCAACAACTGTTTCTTCACAAATGCTGGATTCGTCAACGGGCCCAGCATATTGAATACAGTTCGAATCCCTATATCTTTTCGTACCGAGGCTGCATAGCGCATTGCCGGATGAAAAATAGGTGCAAACATGAAACCAACCCCAACTTCCTCAATACAGCGCTTCACATCATCGGGACCCAAATCTATTTTTACTCCTAATGCCTCTAACACATCGGCACTACCACATATCCCGGATGCAGCACGATTGCCATGTTTAGCTATTTTTAAACCACTTCCGGCAGCTACAAACGCTGCCGCAGTGGAAATATTGAACGTTCCGCTTCCGTCACCACCGGTGCCACAAGTGTCTACTAGGGTGCCATCGATCTCCACTCTTAATGATTTTTGCCTCATCGTCGTGGCCATCCCTGCGATTTCTTCCGAAGATTCCCCCTTCATCCGCAACCCTACAAGGAATGCTCCCAATTGACTCTCGGTAGCTTCGCCGTCCATGATCTGTGCCATAACCATTCTTGCTTGATCAATAGACAAAGAACGATTATCTGACACCCATTCAATTGCTTCTTTGATCATCATGTCAGCGACGTCCCCATTCCTTTACCTGGTCTAAAAAGTTCTTCAGAACATCATGTCCTACCTTGGTCATAATGGATTCGGGATGAAATTGTATCCCTTCTACGGGAAGAGACTTATGACGCAAGCCCATGATTAAGCCTTTGCTTGTTCGAGCGGTAATCTCCAAACTTTCCGGCAACGATTCGGGGTACACCACCAACGAATGATATCTGATTGCCTCAAAAGGATTCGGCAAACCTTTGTAAACACCTTTACCGTCATGAAAGACTAAAGATGTTTTTCCATGCATTATCTCTTCAGCAATCCCGACTGTAGCTCCGAAGACATATCCCACTGCCTGATGCCCCAAGCACACCCCCAAAATCGGCACGCGTTGTCCCATATGCAATATCACGTCGTTCGAAATTCCAGCCTCCAATGGCGTACAAGGCCCCGGAGATATCACGATTCCTTCAGGATTCATCTTTACAACATCATCGACACTAATCTTATCATTTCGGACTACAACCACATCTGCTCCCAGTTCACACAGGTATTGATAAATGTTGTAAGTAAAGCTGTCGTAGTTATCAATTAACAGAATCACGTCAAAAAAAACTACAATCCTTCTGCTTTATCTATTGCCCTGAACAATGCACTAGCTTTATGAATCGTTTCTTGATACTCCGATTCAGGTTCGCTATCGGCCACGATACCACCACCAGCCTGAACATAGGCCACTCCATCTTTTAAAATAATAGTTCGTATAGTTATAGCTGTATCGGTGTTTCCTGAAAAACTGAAATAGCCAACCGCCCCGGCGTATGGACCCCTTTGAACCTGTTCCATCTCTGCGATAATCTGCATCGCTCGAATCTTGGGCGCCCCAGAAAGCGTCCCAGCGGGGAAACAGGACCTCATTGCATCATAGACATCCAAGTCTTTCCTAAGTACTCCTGTAACTTCCGAAACTAAGTGCATGACATGAGAATAACGATCCACATCTAGCAGCCGTGATACATTTACGCTACCCACTTCGCTGACCCTTCCCACATCATTACGGGACAAATCTACTAACATGATGTGTTCAGCCCTCTCTTTTTCGCTTTCCAAAAGTTCTTTTTCTAAGATCAAATCTTCTTTTTGGTCCCTACCTCGTGGTCGCGTTCCGGCAATCGGATGACTCGTTATACGTCCTTCCTCTACCCTCAGTAACATCTCGGGCGATGTTCCGATTATTTGAAATTCCCCCAACGACAAGAAATACATGTATGGCGAAGGATTCACAGTCCGCAAGGTCCGGTAGATCTGGAAAGGCGACGCCGTAGTCTCCCTGGTAAACCTTTGTGAGGTCACGGTTTGTATTACATCACCAGCAGATACGTATTCTTTTACCCGGTTTACAACTTCACTGTATTCCTCTTTTGTAAAATTTGAATGTATAGTCGCAGGAGTACTATTCCGTGATAATCCAACACGTTTTGGTGGATTCGTCAATGGTTTAGAAAGCCTTTCCACCAATATATCAATTTTCGCAACAGCTTCCCTGTAGGAACGCTCAACTTCCTCATCTACTCGCACGTGACTGACTACTTTTATATCATGACGGATGTGATCGAACACCAACAGCGTGTCGCTAAACATGAATAATGACTGGGGAAGTGACAACATGTCGATGTCTGGGATTGGCACGCTGGGTTCAAAATAATGGACGGCATCGTACGCAAGGTATCCTACGGCTCCTCCATGGAACCTAGGGAGGCCCGAAACAGGAACTACTCTATATTGTTTCAATTCTTCCTGAACTGGGTTCAGAGGGTCTACACAGCCCAACTCCTGCCCTGGCCCTGTTGTTACTACTTTATACGGCTCCGTGCCTATAAAACTATACCGCCCCATCCTTTCTCCTCCTTCTACGCTTTCGAGAAGAAACGAATACGGCCCTTGCGCTACTTTTAGATACGCAGAAACTGGCGTCTCCAGATCAGCCTCGATCTCTTTGTAGATCGGCACCAGGTTGCCTTCAACAGACAATTTTCTTACTTCATCTAAGCTAGGCTTACACAGTTGCATCTAACTATCTCGTCTGTATGATTTCCGGTATTGGCAAACCAATTTTAACCACTAACGTGCCCTGAGCCTAACCCCGGTTCCGTCATTTGCTCTAAGTTCAACAACTCGTCTAACGCCGCCGGCGTCAAATCGGTTTTTTCCAGCACTACTTCTCGAATGGACGCTCCTGTCGCGGCCGCTGTTTTAGCTATTTCTGCCGCACGATCGTAGCCTAACGCAGGGGCTAGTGCTGTGCCGAGCATCAACCCGCGTTCGACCATTTGCGGACCTACACCCGTCGCTTTTAGACCTTTGACACATTGAGCCGAGAAGTTTTCGGATGACGTCGCGAGCAGATGAATGGATTGCAATAAGTTGTGCGCCGCCACTGGCATCATTAGGTTAAGTTCGAAATAACTGCCCAAACCCGCTAAACAGATAGTCTGATCATTCCCAATAACTTCAGCCATAGCCTGTATTACAGATTCTGAAATTACCGGATTAACTTTCCCTGGCATGATGGAGCTACCTGGTTGCACCTCCGGGAGTGCAAGTTCTCCGAGGCCAGCTCTCGGTCCGGAGCCTAGCCATCGTATGTCATTAGCTATTTTGTTCAGACTTACAGCTATCGTACGGAGCACACCACTCGTTTCAACAATTCCATCAATTGCATTTTGAGCTTGAAAATGATTTTCTGTTTCATGAATTTCTACCCCGTCTTCTTGCGAAATCAATCCACATACTTTTGAGGCAAAATCCCGATGTGCGTTAACCCCAGTACCTACCGCTGTGCCTCCCAGCGCTACCTCAGATAATTCAGACTCAGCATACGACAACCTATGAAGAGATCTCTCCACTTGCCCGACATATCCACGAAATTCCTGCCCTAATCGGATAGGAGTAGCGTCTTGAAGATGAGTCCTGCCAGTTTTTATAACCGACCAGAATTCTTCACTTTTTTGGGAAAGACTAACCTTCAATCCTTGTAGGCCTGGCCTAAGAGATTCTTGGATATCAATTAACGCCGCTAGATGTACAGCGGTGGGAATAACGTCGTTCGAAGATTGGCATATATTGATATGATCGTTCGGATGCACCAATCGAGAGCCACGTTGCCCTCCCATGAGTTCGGTTGCGCGATTGGCAATCACCTCGTTAGCATTCATATTGGTGGATGTCCCCGATCCTGTCTGGAAGATATCCACAACGAATTGATCATCAAATCTACCTTCAGCAACTTCCGCAGCCGCCTCCGCAACCACTTCTCCAATTGAAGGATCTAATATTCCCAACTCTGTATTAACCCTAGCTGAGGCATTTTTTATCAACCCAATTGCTCTAATAAACGGACGATTGAATCGCATAGAGCTAATCTGGAAGTTCAATACCGCACGCATTGTCGAAGCACCATAGTAGGCTTCTACGGGGACATCCATATCACCCATCGAATCCCTTTCAACCCTAACCTGACCTGATTCTCCAGCCATATCTATTGCACCTCGACGTATTTAGTTTCTTTTGACAGCGGCCGCCTCAGGATAGCCGTTTTACGCTATCGAGCCAAGCTAATGTACCTGATTTAAAAACATTTTTATTGCTAGAATCTGAACTGATCGAAAATTAATACTTTATACCCACAAGCGTGCCTGTGATGATTTGCCTGTGATCATAAGAAAACCGGGGGACGCAAGTGACCAAATTGATCGACGAACCTTCTCCTTGGTATATAGACAGGTCGTCTTCATGAACCTGGATTGACGTGGTCAACCGATACAGGTAACTCGCCTTTTCACTTTCGACAACGGCGTAAACATCAATTCCGCGTTTCCATAGCAACGGTATCTCTGGTAATTTGGAAAAAACTGATCCCTCTCCTCTGATAGGACTTTCCAGGTGACCGAAAAACCATGCATTACCTGTTCTCCCAAGATCCCCCGTTTTCGAGATGTATCCAACAACATTTTTGGGGGTCTCATAAGATCGGCTATCCGATAAATCTAAGATAGCCAGTTCTGCTACCGGAGAATCTACTTGAATTGCGGGGATCGTTATGCGAACTGGAGGTGCGGATTGGACAAAATCCAATTGATCGATAGATTCTACTATTTCAAATTGACTTAGCAGTGCATCGACAGTTGATGCCACGTCCTCAGCACCCAAAGGATTGTCCCAAAATGCCGGCGGAATCCATTCCCCAGGGTAGAGTACATACCGTGTGGCGGGATGCGAAGATGAACCTTCCTGTCCATCAACCGATTTTGGGAATTCGCTATCTACATGCATACCGACGGATGACTGTCCATTGCTCATGGAGAGAACCACCCGATCGATCACGATCGGAGCTTCCGCGTTTAGCTCATCTAATCTGGAATGCTCCCGCAAGGAATAGGCGAAGTAAGACGACCCACCTATCACCAGCACAACGCCAACGCAAAGAATGAAAACCCCAAGCCTCACACGTCACCTCGAAGTCAACCCATTTAAACGGGGCGTTCGGTTTTTAACCCGTTCTCTTATAAGATCTCTTTACCCGCTGACGCGGAAAGGGTTTCTTAATTTTAATTCAACGTTTAAGCTGCGACGTTTTTTATGCATCCTGAGGGGGATGTATTTAATTGCCGCTTTTATCGCAATATTTCAACGATATCTAGTCGGATGGGACGTGCCATCATTTATAGGTTCGTTAAAATAGATATCTCCATTTCGGATTTTTATGTTAAATCCACAATCCGGAAGTGTGCAAACCCACGCTTTGTAATGTACCGCTGCTCCTTGATTCCCGTAGTCTGACAGCGGTACAAGATCTCCCACATTGCACTTTAGACATTTAGGCATTATCTGTTCTTCCACAGAGCCCCTCCCCTTGAATTCCCCAGAAGTCTAGCATCACTGATTTCTCAATGACAAGTCCATTGCGAACGAGATTTCGCGATATATAGCTAGTAGCTGTAATTGTCCATGTTTGTCTACCGTCTCATTTGTCAAAGATACTATAATAATTTCTTAATAATCATTTCTAGGCAAATCATCCTTAATTCACCTGCCATTACCTTATCTTCGGAGAACATGATCATGCCTACTGCCCCATTACCGAATTGCTTGAAAGACCTCGAACTTTCTGGATATAGGACCAAGTCCGTAAGGCACGAACTCCGGCACAACCTTATCCAAAAGCTTCGCAACAAAGATCAGCTTTTTCCAGGAATCATTGGGTACGATGATACCGTTATACCGCAGATCACTAATGCTATCCTTGCATCGCAAGACTTAATCTTGCTCGGAGAACGCGGACAAGCAAAAACTCGACTAATCCAAGGGTTAGTAGATTTTCTAGATCCTCATATACCAGTTATAAAAGGATGTGAAATTAACGACGATCCATTTGATCCGATTTGTGCTGAATGTGTCTCTTTGAAATCTCACGAAGGACGTGACTTAGAAATCAGTTGGGTTGAACCGGATGAGCGGTATTCAGAAAAACTAGCTACACCAGATATTTCCATTGCCGATCTCATAGGAGAAGTCGATCCCATAAAAGTAGCTGAGGGACGCTATTTATCCGATGAACGAACCATACATTACGGATTAGTTCCTAGGACAAATCGCGGGCTTTTTTGCATTAACGAGTTGCCAGACCTAGCCGAAAGAGTCCAAGTTGGACTTTTTAACCTTATGGAAGAACGGGACGTACAAATCAAAGGCTACCGAGTTCAACTACCGATAGATATTTTCGTGGTAGCTACAGCAAATCCCGAAGACTACACTAACAGGGGACGAATTATTACGCCTTTGAAAGACCGCTTTGGTGCTCAAATACGGACCCATTACCCGAAAGATCCGGCCGAGGAAATTATGATTCTTGACCAAGAGCGATCTCAATTCGCAAATGAGTCAACTATCTTTGTGCCTCCCTATTACAAAGAGATAATTTCTGAAGTCACCGCATTAGCACGTGTCAGCCCGCACATTAACCAAAGGTCTGGCGTGAGCGTTCGCGTTTCTATATCCAATATAGAAACCGTCATCAGCAACGCCACCAGACGGGCTATCCAAAATAGAGAAAAATGGGCAATACCACGAATAAGCGACCTCCCGTTTATCATCTCCTCTTTCGCCGGTAAAATCGAGATGGACTCGTTCGAAGACGGACAGGAAGCAAAAGTGTTAGATGAGATTTTGGGACAGGCTGTGTTAAATGTGTTTAACCGCTATTTCAATGCTTCTGACTTGGATAGCATACTGCAATGCTTTGATCAGGACACGTACATTGAAACCGGGAGCACCATAAGGTCAGCAACCTACTCTGCAATTTTGCGGGCCTTTCCACAGTTGGCCGATGCCGTCAGTCTGATAGCTGGCGACGACCGACCTGCTTTGCATGCATCTGCAGCCGAATTCGTTCTTGAAGGTCTCCACCTCAATCGAAAGTTAAACCGCAGATCCATAGATGGGAAATTCCGGTTTGAAAGATCCCGACCAACCGCAGTCACACGTCACCCCAGAAGAAACCCAAGACCCCGAAGGTAAACCACGTTTATAGGCTCCCATATCAGCCCGTGAAATAAGCTATCACCCTACACTACTAAGGAACAACGGTTTGGTTTCTGAAACAATCCGGTCCAGTACGACATTGTCAATGGTATAATGGGAAGCGACCAAAGTATGAGAAGATGAGTTACCAATGAACACTGTGAAAACAGGTTTCCTAATGATAATGATGTGCGGTATTTTGCTTCTCGTCGGTCTCCTGCTTGGTGGAGTCACTGGACTAATCGTGTTCCTTTTTTTATCTCTGGCATTAAACTTCTTCTCGTACTGGTTTAGTGATAAACTGGCCCTGAAAATGGCTGGACGGTCGCGCATAGTAGAGCCTCATGAGGAACCAGAACTCCATTCAATAGTTGACGAGCAAGTAACACGCGCAGGTATCCCCAAACCCAAAATTTACGTCATAGACAACGAATCACCGAACGCATTTGCCACAGGGCGCAACCCTCAA
The DNA here is from genome assembly GCA_009391275.1 of SAR202 cluster bacterium AD-804-J14_MRT_500m. Next base: position 8,416 of record VEXF01000011.1, read on the forward strand.
AATGCCTCAATTGCCGCAACCACTGGTATCATGCGTCTGCTAAATCGTGAAGAGTTGGGAGGCGTCATCGCCCACGAACTCGCCCACGTTGGCAACAGGGACACTTTGATCATGACCATGGTAGCTACTGTAGCGTCAGCCATTGCTATGGTTGCTTGGATGGCAAAATTCTCGCTCATATTCGGTGGATTTGGTGGCAGAGGGCGCGGAGGTGGCGGATATGGTGGAGTGATCGGTATAGGTGGGTTGCTGTTGTTAGCGATAGTCATTCCACTATTAACTACCATTGTCCGGCTGGCCATATCGCGGACTAGGGAATATCAGGCGGATGCGACGGGCGCCAAAACCTCAGGCGCACCTTTGGCTCTTGCAGACGCCCTCGAGAAACTTGATATGGGATCTAGAAGCATTCCTATGGAAGCAAATCAAGCCACAGCCCATCTTTATATCGTTGAGCCAATGCACCAACAAGCTATGGGATTTCTTAACGGAGCAGGAATGATGCGCCTCTTTTCTACGCACCCGCCTATGTCCGAACGAGTGCGACGTCTTAGAGAAACACAGACCGTATGGTGACACCAAAGACAATTCTGGTCACAGGTGGTGCTGGATTTATCGGATCTCACCTAGTAGACAGGCTCGTACAGTTAGACCATCGTGTTTTAATAGTCGACGATCTAAGTAGCGGCAAGCTTCGAAACCTCCCCCGTGGGGTGAAATTCTACCATACCAACGTGAATCACCCTTCGATTGATGATATCTTCCAAAAAGAATCTCCCAACATAGTTTTCCACAACGCTGCCCAGATCAGTGTAAATTCGTCCATCCGGGACCCCGGAAAAGATTCCGATATTAATGTCTCTGGTACGGCTCGTCTCATCGAAGCCTCCAGACGATACGGCGTCGACAAATTCATATATTCTTGCACTGGGGGCGCCCTGTATGGCGACCCATATCCCACCGAATGCACAGAGGAAAGTCCTATACTCCCACTATCCCCTTATGGGCTATCAAAATGGATAGGGGAACGTTACCTTGAACTTTATCGCAGAACCTATCGACTCAACTCAGTGTCTCTCAGATATGGTAACGTGTATGGGCCTCGCCAAGACCCCTACGGCGAGGCGGGTGTGATAGCAATCTTCGCCAATTCAATGCTGGGAGGTCAGGAGCCCCGGATCTTTGGCGATGGTAACCAAGAACGGGACTTCGTTTACATAGACGACATTGTAGAAGCGAATATCCTAGCTCTTAAAGAAGGTATAACTGGGTCGTACAACATAGGAACCGGGATAGGAACCTCTATAAATCGTATCGCCCATATACTTGCTGAGATCCTGAAATCCCGGCGCAAGCCAAGTCACTCCCCCGCTAGAATCGGTGATGTCCAACGCATTAGCCTCAACTATAGTAAAGCTAAACGAGAAATGGGATGGGAACCGAAGATTTCTATACACGAAGGGCTATCACGAACGGCTGAATACTTTAAGGAGCTTGCTCAAGCGCCCGCTTGATATCAAATCCAGTATTTTCCATCCGCTAAGGTTCGCCGAGGCTCTCTCCGCAGCTAAATGATAAGTTTGTTGAGGTCGTTGGTTTGTTGTCGTGCCAGGGTGTTTGCTCCCGTTGCTACATTGGTTGCTACATTTTGGCCTAATCCGCCTTTAGAATAGCGGTTCGAAACCGCTTTTTCATCCTATTTAGCTTTGGTGGGGAAGCCGGGACTCGAACCCGGACGCCTTGCAGCAACAACTTGATCTTCTGGTAGCCCTGAATATCCCACGGGAAAGGGAAGTCGAAACTCTTGCTGACGCTGAAGATAATCCAGCAACTCAGGTTTGTGCCGACGTAGGGACTCCCGCTCCTCGGGACTAACATCCTCGGCTGGACGAAACCTGAGCCGGTCTGTCAGGTGTGGCAATTGCCACACCTGACTAAAAACCGGGCGCACTTCAAAAAATAATAGGTATGCCTACATATTCTATGAGGTCTAGCGCAAAAACAGACTTATAAACTACCCATGGGCAACATACAACTCTCAAAAACCAGTATTTTCTGATCTGTTGTTGTACTCCCTCACGGCATTGTTGACGTTTACCACGGACCATATCCACAAGGGTAAGTAGAGCAAAAGCCAGATAATATTTCCGAGCCCACCAAAAAGAAAAAGGAAGACAACGGAAATAACATAAATTAGTCCACCCGAGATAAGGAAAAATAAACCTTTCGCGACTCTGCCATTTATCAATTGGCCTATACCTAAAATCCCGATAAAACCTGTAAAAACATTTAGGAGAACGAACAACCCGGCATTCCGTTGCCCCACCGGGGGCGATGGTAGCTGCCTGACGCCACATAAGGGACAGATCTCAGCCTTCTGTTTGATCAATCCGCCACAAGATTCACAATATTTTTCATCTGCCTCTTTCCGGCGGGACGGGGGGAAGTTGTTACTCATGGCCAACTTTTCCAACGATACGCTCTCCACTATGAGGACAGAACTCAGATCCAGAAGGCCCTTGGTTCTGACATTTCATGCACTCGTTATTCCGTCCAGAATATGCCATGCTCCCCTCCTCGTTATCGTTTTTGAATTAGCTCTGTTGCTGAATTCTGCGGCTAAGCTACAACCATAGAACTGAATCTAATCAACTAGTTTATTCATAATTTTATGAAAACTAAGGGCTGGGTTTATTTCAGAGTACTTCTACCTCCCTACTTCTTTAGAGGCCTTCCATCAGCGTCCTTCCAATCCGCCCCTGCTACGATGACGATTCCCTCTACCAGCCCCCACAAACCACCTATCCCAAGCGTAATAAGAGATACCACGATTTGGATAATTCCAATACCAATGTTCCCAAGATAAAAACGGTGCACACCAAAGCCGCCCAGCAGTATACCGAGAAGACCCGCAACAAGTCGTGATCTCGTCGAAAATTCCTGGCCTAGAGTATTTGTGTCACGGTTGACTGTTCTCGACACTCTTACCCCACACTTTACACAAACCTCAGCTTGTTCTTTGATCAATTCACCACAAGACGAGCAGTATTTTTCATCTGGCCCTTTTGAACGTCTTCCTGTAGATGAATCAAGAATGGTCTCACCACAATGTGGGCAAAACTTGGACCCTGCGGGTACTTCTTGCTGACACTTTATACAAGGCTGGGAAATGTCAGGAATACTCTCGCCACAATGTATGCAGAATCTGGATCCTGCGGTTACTTCTTTTCGGCAGTTTGTACATAATTTATTTGAACCTGACAAAGCCATCACGTTACCTTTGGTTAGGAGGATTTATGCGACTTAACGATCCGATGTCACAATTGTTGAAACCACATTATATTACATCGTAGAAACTCGGTGATGAAAACTCTTAGATAGAATGAGAAATCACACAGGTGACAAATTGCTACTCAGCATCTGTTAAACTGTATATTAGGGAGAAGTCCATACAAAATATGATCAGGGAGGTCGCTCCCGTTGCTACATGGGTTGCTACATTTTGGCTTAATCCACTTTTAGAGTAGCGGTCAGAAATCGATTTCTCAAGCTATTTAGCTTTAGTGGGGAAGCCGGGACTCGAACCCGGACGCCTTGCAGCACATGATCCTAAATCAGGTGTGTTCATGCTATTTCCGCATATAGCTGTATCCGCTAGATATGAGCAAGGCAGTTAGCCTCACCGTTGGGAACGTAATCCTAATAGTTTTACCTACTTATCAACGAAGAGGGATCGGCACGTGTACAGCGTGTGATCAAGGTACTGGGTATAGTCAACGCTGAGCCGGATTTCGGGGAATCATCCCAGTATCATCAATGGCTTCTCCGATCTCATGGTAGAAGTGTTCGGCAATGCAGGACGAGTTACCCGTTCAGCTGTCGGTATGAGCCCCTTACCGATGAATATTCTGGTTGAAGTCGAGATGATTGTCGAGATTCGTTGAGTTAAAGCCTATTTGCCTCGTTTTATGGTCGGGCGCCCGCGTCACCGAGTGGATCAGGCAGCGCTGGACCGGCAGTTGGCAGTCGCTGCTTCGTCAAGTTGCAGCGCATCCGTGATGACCACACTGTAATCGTTTCGGGCCGTATCAATAGAGATCAACCCATCGCGCACATCTTCAAGTACCTGCCTCATGTCCCGTTCTAGGGGATCGCCATAACCGCCACCGGCAGGCCCAATACAGATAAAACTGTCCCCGGCCTTGGCTGAGGTATGCGGCATTTTTGAAGGCAAAGATTCAGACTCACCTGTCGCGTGCCTCAGCGTCAGGGCTGCCGTGTGGCCATCTGAACCACCCTGAAATCCCCACGGACGGTATTTGTGGCCTTCACCTTCGATTGATCCACCACCGTCTTTGAGATACGTAAATTCTCGGATAGAGCCTAGTCCACCTCGCCATTTACCTGCACCGCAAACATCTTCGCGAAGTTCATAACGCGAAACCCGCAGTGGTAAGTGAGATTCAATGTCTTCGATCGGATTGTTGCGGGTGTTGGCATACAGCGTGTCCACAGCATCCATCCCATCCATACCTTTCCGCCCGCCGTAACTGCCTTCACAGATTTCCATGTGGACCCAATAGTCATCCCCATTTAATCCCGAAAATGCAATAACTCTGAGGTTTCCAATACCGGCAGAAACCTGCGAAGGGACGGCCTGACCCAGCGCCTTCATGACAGTGTCCGCGAGTTGGTTGCCCGGGCAAAAGCGCGCTATCGTGGGCGCCGGGAATATCGGGTTTGCAAGACAACCCTTCGGTGCGATGATCTTAATAGGTCGGCACAGACCATCGTTAACCGGAATATGTCCATGTACGGCGGTATCCAGCAGCACGGAACGAATTGTCAGCCAAACCGCAATATCTACGGTACCTACAAAGGGCATATTGATCGGCCTATCGGGCACCTGGTCCGCGGTTCCTGTGAGGTCCACAGTCATTGCATCATCCGTCACAGTGATCGTGACGACAATAGGGAGATCTTTTTTATTAGTGTCGTTGCTGTCCAGGAACCCATCAATGTAGGTTGTTGCCTGGTAAGTGCCGTCGGGCACTTTGGCGATTGCTGAGCGCATGAGGCGCTCTGCATGGTCCATGACCTGATCGCAGGCGCGTTCGAGCGTATCTACGCCATAGCGTTGGGCCAGCGCCAGGAAGCGCTGGGCGCCGATCTGGGACGCTGCGACTTGCGCTTCCATGTCACCAACCACCAGATTTGATGCGCGGATGTTGTCACGCAGCATGTGCCAAACTGCCTCCATTTTACGACCCTCGTCGTAGACCTTTATGGCTTTGAACTGCAGTCCCTCAGCATAGGCATCGATAGCGTCCACGATACCGCAGCTGCCTGGGGACAGGGCTCCGATATCCAGATGATGTGCTGTGGTGACCGAGTAGCCAATAAGATTGTCACCATCGAATACTGGCACGATAAACCCGACATCCGGTACATGGCTGGCGCCACCATAGGCATCGTTGTGCATGATGACGTCGCCGGGTCGAATCGTGTCGTTCCGATCTTCTAGCGTCTTCAGCATACCTCGCACATAACCCGGGATCGGGCCAGACTGCAGAGGTGTTGACTGTGTCGATTCGGCAAGCCCACGACCGCGGGCATCAACTAGCCCTGCACCGAAATCCTCAGATTCACGGATGATTGATGAGTACGACATGCGCATCAGTTTGTAACCCATTTCGACCGCAATATTCTCCAGGGCGCCCTGGATGACACTTGCGGTCACTGGGTCGATATCCAGTTTCAGTTCTGCTGTTGTTGTGTCGTTCATGTTTTTTCTCCGATACTGATGATCATATTTCCCGCCATGTCCAAAATAAATTTATTTTCAGGGGGCACAACAGTGGTGGAATCCCGCTGGATAATGATTGCAGGGCCTGCAATTGGTTGTTCCAGAGGCAACTGTTCTCTCTGGTAGAACGCTGTGTCAAATTCCTCGAGACGATTGTCGACCCGGAACATACAGGTGCCGGACTTGATCAGTGCTGATCCCCGGGACCCAGCATCGATACTGTCAGGTTTGCGAATTTTCGGCATCTGTCCGATACCGGCTACCCGCGCGTTCACAATCTCAATCGCACTATCGGGAAAGTCGTGACCGTATTCGACTCTGTGCTGGTTGTGGAACTGATCGAAAATCCCCGTGAGACTGTCATCATCCAGTAACTCGTCGGGGAAAGTGATCCGGAGTTCGTACCCCTGGCCGACATAACGCAGGTCACCTGAACGCAGGAAGCTGATCCCCGATCGATCCAGGCCATCAGTTATAAACTGGTCGGTCAGCTCCTCTTCCATCGCTGCAAGATCACTGTTGATTCGTGGGAGATCGGTGTCACCGCTGACCTGAAATTCTGTACGGATTGTGTCGTATTTAAGATCTGTTGTGAGCAGTCCCACTGCCGAAGTAATTCCAGGATATGGCGGAATGAGCACTTCTGACATGCCAAGTTCACGAGCGACATCCACGGCATGCAGCGGGCCGGCACCACCAAACGCCACCAGAGCGAATTCTCTCGGATCGATTCCTTTCTGCACGGTCCGGGAACGAATTGCGTTTGCCATGTTCGCGGTTACCAGCGTTAGGATACCGTCTGCAGTAGTGGGCACATCGAGGCCCAGGTCTGATGCGAGGCTGGCAATCACCTGTTCAGCCGCCTGTTCATCCAGCGACATTTCTCCACCGAGAAAATAATCTTTATCCAGCCTGCCAAGTACAACGTTGGCATCTGTCACGGTGGGTTGCTGCCCGCCCTGGCCGTAGGCCGCTGGACCGGGTACTGCTCCTGCACTTCGGGGGCCGACTCGAAAACCACCACCCGGATCAGCATAAGCAATAGAACCACCACCTGCACCGATCGTCTGGATATCAATCATGGAGACCAGTAGCGGGTAACCTCCGATCCATGTATCACGGGCTGAGGCTTGGGCGAAGGCTCCATCTATGACGATCCCGATGTCGGCAGAGGTGCCGCCCATATCAAAAGTGATTAACTTGGTCCGGTTCGAAAGCTCACCGGTCCAGGCGCCACCGAGTACGCCGGCCGCAGGTCCAGAAAGCAGCGTCATGACAGGCCGTTCAGACACCATCTTGGCTGTCGCGACACCGCCGTTGGAGCTCATTACGTGGAGGTCTGCGACTATGCCGTTATCCCCAATTCGTGTAGCGAGGTGATTTACATAGTCTCTGACTTTGGGTCCGATAAAGGCATTCATGGTGGCCGTGGTGAAACGCTCGAATTCCCGGAACTGGGGAGACACCGACGAAGAGGTTGTCACAAAACATTCAGGATATTGTTCCTCGATAAGCTGGCGTGCACGGTTCTCATGTGCTGGGTTGAGATAGGAGAAAAGGAAGCACACTGCAATCGATTCAACACCGGCATTTTTCAGTTCCTCTATCGCGGCACGAACTTCATCCTCATTCAGTTCAGTCAGAACCTCACCGGTTGGTGGCGCAATCCGTTCAGTGGCAGTCAATCTGTATTGGCGACGGACCAGAGCCCGATCCTGCCAGGGTATTCCCTGCATAATCGAGTAGTGTTGAGGACGTTGGTGGCGACCGATGTGAAGGATGTCACGGTAGTTTTTTGTGGTGATCATCCCGGTCTTAGCGCCATCGTGCTGCAGAATAGCGTTGGTCGCGATAGTGGTGCCGTGCAGCAAATGATCGATATCTGCCGGGTTTATGGTGTGTCTTTCACACAATTCACGTATAGCGGTGCTGACACCGTCCGAGGGGTCGTCCGGTGTGGTTGGCACTTTGTGTATTTCAGTGCGGCCAGACTCGGTGTCGGCAAAAATGACATCCGTAAACGTACCTCCGACATCGACCCCGACGAGCTTCATGCATTGTCTCCCTGGCTGTATTACCTGACTTCGTTAAACGAGGTCAGGCGAGCATGGAAAATTTGTGTTTTGTGGGTTTGATGGATGAGATAGCGTTATGATTAAAAACAAAAGGGGCGCTAATAGGCACCCCTTTTGTTTTTACCAGTTTGAAACTGAATTAATGCCCGCCACAACTCCCGGCTCCACAACCACAACCACCACCGCCGCCTTCACTCCCACAACCACCGCCACCACTGCCACAACCACAACCACCACCACCGCAGCCAGACGAAGTCGGATAATCCGGGTTAGAGATAACGAATCCCACCTTTGTGAAATCCTCAACAAAATCTATCGTCGCTTTCTCCACGAATGGTACGCTATCTGCATCGACTAAGAACTTTATCCCAGCCAATTCCATCGAAACATCGTCTTCCTGCCCTTCATTCTCTAGCGACAACATGTACTGCACAGAGCCCTGGCCATCAGGCATCGCTATTACCCTGAGCGGAATCTCTTGTTTCCCTTCTTCTTCTAACACTTCTTTAATCTTGTCAGCCGCCATCGTGGTAACTTCCAGCATATATCACCTCTTCAAGACAATATTCAAGAATTTCTTGAGAGCAACGTATCAGCACTACGAAGTCATTGTCAATGGATTAGGTCTACATTTGTGAACACTGATGAGAAATCTTCCAATTAACCATATCATATTGTCTTGTTGTATCGACAAGTTAAAATGCTCTAATATCGTACAGCGCCTCTTGTACACCGTTGCTTGAGGTTTTAAGGATATCCTTATTTTGGATTTTCTTTCCGCTTTAAGCCTCACTAAACAGTTGTAGTCGCAAGGAGAATCTAATGGGATTAGATCGCACCAATCCTACGGAGATCGCTAGACCGCAAGGATTTTCTCATATAGTTAAATTTGGCAATACAATTTACATTTCGGGCCAGGTCGGAAGAAAGCCTGATGGTTCGTTGGCAGGACCTGATATTGGCTCGCAAACTGAGCAGGTATTCAGAAACCTTAACGCCGCATTATCCTCCGCAAATAGCTCTATGAAGAACGTTGTCAAAACCACGGTGTTCATAACAGACCGTGAAGACCTCGATGCCTACCGTCGCGTGCGAGATCAGGTTGTTACGTCAGATTTTCCGGCTAGCACGTTACTAATTGTATCTGGGCTAGTCCAGCCAGAACTGCGCATAGAAGTGGAAGCCATTGCAGTCCTAGATTAGACCATACGCGTCTAAGCAAGGCTGACACCATAATACCGCTAGCCTCTTCGCTTAGGCAGGAGTTATACTCGTAGCACAAACACTCCAGTTCTGGTCGGAACCAGGTGTACAAATGCAACAACTAGTATTCGAAATCGGTCATGCTGATCATCCCAGAGGGCACGCTTTGGTTTACTATAGGGATGGATTAGATAACCAAAAACTGTACGCCACCTACATAGTAGTGTTTCCAATCAGGGTTAATTTATCCAAATATGTACCACCTTTCCTCGCCGGATCGCTAGGAACCACGGATATTTCCGAGATTTCTTCAGTTCCAATGCCGCCAGTCCCAGAAGAATGTGAGACCTATGAACGGCTGATACAGCTAGCTCAATCTCGCGGTGATGATCTTATCTACGGCGGCATTCAATCCGCGGGAGACATCCCGGCAGCTATGAATTCGGTAAATGAAATCGCGCAACGTTACACCGCAATGTGGAAGCAGTTTGACGACTCCCAGCAGTTAATCCTACCCGAAGCTGTGGAGGAAGGTGTGGCCGTTAACGAGGTTATGTACAGCTTACTGAGCGAACATGACAAATTAAATGAACTTTCCCAATTAATCGTCAGGCTTAGATTCGCATCAGAGGGGCATGACACACAACTCCAACGCGAAACCCAAGATGAGATCCATACACTGGTCAACTATTTGCCAGCTCGTTACGATATGGAAAGGTTTGTACCTCTAGCATTGGACACATCCGAAACAACCACTAAACTAACACAGCTTTACATGGAGCGGATGTACGGATTGTCCAACGGGGACACGGACCGAGTACGCCGGATCGACCTAGAAATAAAGGCGATTGAAGGATCCGTTTAATCTGTATAAATAATCTAGTGGAAGTCTTAACAACTCCAATTTCCGGTTTGGAACCGCATGTATCTGTCCCATATTAAGTTAATCAACGTCAGAGGATTTAAAGAACTTGACCTAGAACTTAAGCCAGGTGTTACTGTTTTTGCGGGAGAAAATGCTCAAGGCAAGACTACAATCCTTGAATCCATATATCTCTTGGCCATAGCCCGATCATTCAGAGCACGCAATGAACGCGAGATTGTTAATTGGAATGCCAGCGAATCACTGGAATCAGCATCAATAGATGCTACCATGTTCGACGGGACTAATCGTCACAGAATAATCATCGGCTACTCGCCGATTCAAACCCAGCTATTATCCACATCTTCTGAGAAAGAACATACCAATCCCATTCGCAAGGAGATCAGAATTGGTGGTGTTCGTCGCACAGCGTCAGATTTAGTCGGTTTATTCAATGTCGTGCTCTTCTCAGCCGATGATATAGGTTTAGTACAGGGATCACCTTCGTCTAGGCGCCGATACATCGATATTTTAATTTCTCAAGCTAATCCAATATACATGAAGAATCTTCAGCGCTATCAGAAGGTACTACAACAACGGAATCAACTTTTGAAATTATTGACAGAAAACCGTGCCAAGGAAAATGAGTTGGCATTTTGGGACGATGAATTGGTCCGGGAAGGAATCCAGATAACAGTCGACAGATCACAGGCCATGTCTTTAATCGCAGATTTTGCCCGCATCCAACACTCTGAACTCACTCATGAAATTGAAGACTTAGAGTTAATATATCAGCCTAATGTCGCGCTGGACGAGAGAAACAATAACACATTTCAAGACAATTTCCGGAGCCTGTTACAAAGTGCCAGGAACCGAGAACTCGCTCTTAAAACCACCGTTATAGGACCTCACAGGGACGATTTTAAACTCTTCGTCAATGGGGTAGATATGAACCGTTATTCTTCTCGTGGACAAGCTCGAACTCTTACTCTGACCTTAAGATTATCCGAGGCTGATTACTTATCCAAGATGCACGGTGGACCGGTTGTACTTTTAGATGATGTCCTATCCGAACTCGATGCACCTAGACGCCATCAGGTCTTGCGGAAGGCCCTTAGCTATGAACAAACCCTGATTACAACCACCGACTTGGGGTTTTTCTCCGAAGAGTTTTTAAATGAAGCCCGAGTGTTGAAAGTTCGACAAGGGGCCGTGACAGATCCAGTTTAGCAATTTGGACGTTCCCTGTAGCTTGCGTTAACCATCTTGGGTTCTAAGTCGAATGCCCGTTCTTTCTTCATACAACAAAGCGACGGCGTCGGCATCACTCGATCCAAATCCCTTGGCAATTGCCTCGACGTACCGCTGTTCAAGCAGATTGGATGCTTCCATTGGTAAACCTAGTTCACGCCCCAGATCAGTTGCCAACCGGACATCTTTTGCGGCCAATGCCAACGAGAAGCCCGGATCAAAATTTCCTTTATATAGTCCTTTTGGATATTTGTTCTCCATTATCCAAGTTCCCCCAGATCCATTTGTAACCGCCCTAGACACAGTCTCTAACTCGACTCCAGCCTTGACCCCTAATGTTAGGATCTCAGGCAAGAAAGCTACCAGGCTCATAGCGGTTAGATTATTGCAAAGTTTACATACCATACCACTCCCAATCGGCCCACAATACATCACTCTATCACCGATACACTCTAGTACCTGTTTTGTTTGATTGAAAAGACCTTCATCGCCACCCACCATCACTGAAAGCGTAGCGTTTGCAGCACCGGTCACACCCCCGCTTACAGGCGCATCCAGCATCTTGACGCCTTTTCCCAAGAAAACATCATGTAGCATCCGAGTGGATTTGGGAGAGTTAGTAGAAAGATCTATATACACTGATCCAGCCGATGCCCCCTCTAGTATAGAATCGTCTCCAATCGCAACCGCCTCTATCTCCATCGGCCCCGGAAGAGACGAGAAGATCACTTCACAGTTTTGGGCGGTCTGTTTGGGAGACGCAACCCATTGCGCTCCCATCTCTTCTAGATCAGTAGTAGATGACCTCGATAAATCATGGACTTTCAGGTCATGTCCATTTTTTATTAAGTGCTGGGCCATTGGATTTCCCATACGGCCGGCTCCAATAAATCCGATATTCATTTTCCCTCCCCGTCCAGGTTAGGCAGAATTGTACCGCCGACAAAGTTGTAGCTTGCTGATGATCCCATGGACAAACATTACCTATAATTCGTTCTGCTATGTAATGGCAATTATCGATAGATTTCGTCGAGATTCACCCCGGCGTTCTTGTTTACTAAGTCTTTGAAGGCCGTATATTCCTGATGGTTGCCACCAAGAAAAATAGCCATATGGGTAATATAACTATAGCTAAAGATAATGGTTCACCTGGAGACTCTTCACCGGGGTTACTGTCTAGCAATGCATAGCGCAGCGTTTCAGGTATCCCCGCAGCCAACGAGACGATAGTTACTACAGCAAATATCGCAAGCCCAGCTAATAGGTACAATCTTCGCAGCAGATCTGATCTCTCATCCTGTGCCTCTACCCACCGCCTCCCGAAAAGGTGCACCAAAAATAGGAATCCGCCAATCAAGGTCAGGCTCAACCCATTGATAAGACTGGTCTTCACAGCTCGATCTAATTTTTGGGGCAATGATCTATTGTTATCCCAATCATCAACCGTTTCATCTACATATTCGCCACTCTGTTCGGCCTTCTCTCTGGCAATTTTCCGTTCCTGAGACCATCGATGTTCTTCGTATACGCTGCCATAACTGAATTCCCGGTCAACGATCTCACCGAAGCCTACTTTCAGCAGTGTAGAAACGCCCCCCATTCCAGCCAAGCCTATGCTCACCAACAACACTATATAAAAATACACTCTGAGTGTGACCCTGTAGGAAAACTTTATGGATGTTCCAGTCCGTGCTTTTAAGATCAAATAAATAATTCCACCAATGATAAGAAGTGGGATTGCCACCGCTAATAGCCCACCCAAGATCGCAAATATGATCTCCATAAGATCTTCTCACTATCCCTTTCACATATTCCGGTCTCCAACTCCCACCCTAATTGTACGGTAGAATCATGTGATAAGTTCTGCAAATCTTTACTTGTTGTGCCAGAAATATCACGCTGAGACCTACCGAATCCACTTTTATTCTGTTCTAGTATCCGCGAATAGCGGAACAGACAACCACCAGCCCCAATCACCGTTTTGTTTGCACCCGATCGAATTTAAAAAATTACCTCTGGAACATCGATGGCCCTGTCAAACTTTCAATGCGATGCTAATATGATCTAACTCTCAAATTTCAACATATCGCTTCAAGTAAACGCAGCATGCACCTGATCGGGGAGGGACAGATTATGGACGTCATACTACGTAATGGACGGATAGAAAATATAGATTCATGTTTGGTGGATGTAGGCATAGAAGATGGAAAGATCGCTTTTATAGGCCCACATTTAGACGCTGAAGGCACCGAAATACACGTAGACGGAAGGTTAATCACATCATCGTTCGTCGAATCGCATCTGCATCTAGATAAATCATGTATCCTCGATCGATGCAAATCTGAACGAGGTGATCTCCAGGAAGCAATACAAGAGGTTTCCAGTGCTAAAAAAGATTTTACACCGGAGGACATTTATGAGAGAGCCAAGAAAACCTTGGAACAATGTATTTTGCAAGGGACTGGTCATATCCGCACTCAGTTGGAAGTCGATCCGGTAATCGAGTTACGTGCCCTAGAAGGATTACTTCCCCTTATCAAAGAGTACCGCTGGGCTGTCGACGTAGAGATATGTGTCTTTCCACAAGAAGGTCTTCTAAATAATCCTGGGACTATCGACTTGATAACCTCTGCATTAGCAAACGGAGCAACGCTAGTTGGAGCTGCTCCTTACACAGATACCGATCCCAAAGGACAAATTGATCATATTTTCCAGGTGGCACGCGAGTATGATGTTGATATCGATATGCATCTAGATTTCGCACATCACACTGAATCATTTGACCTAGATTATGTATGCCGTTTAACCGATAAATATGGGTATGGCGGAAGAGTCGCTATTGGTCACGTCACCAAGTTATCATTCGTAGATGTACCTACGTTTGTTGAAAAAGCTCGACGATTAGCAAATTCAGGCGTAGCAGTTTCAGTTCTTCCTTCGACGGATCTGTTCCTGATGGGCCGACATCAAGAACACAGCATCCCGAGAGGCGTCACCCCTGCACACAAGCTATGTCAGCAGGGAGTAAACTGCTCTTTAGCAACTAACAACGTGTTAAACCCGTTCACTCCTTTCGGAGATTGCTCACCTATCCGTATAGCAAACCTCTACGCTAATGTCTGCCAGGTCGGATCCGAGCTCGATCTCGTAGAATGCTACGAAATGATTACTCAGCGAGCTGCGCGCCTAATGAGAATAGAAGGCTATGGAGTCAAAATCGGGAATCGGGCGGATCTCGTAGTTCTAGATTGCCAAAGCCGTGTTCAGGCTATATCACAACTTTCTCCGGTGTTATGGGGGTTTAAAAACGGTCGCCTTACGTTCACACGTTCTCCTGCTAAACTTCACAACCCGGTGAATCAGAGTTCAAAAGTCGACACACCATGACAAGGCTTAATACAAATAAAGTAAGTCCTCGAACCACCTTACCTTTTCCAGCAAATTATACGATAGATCTTTGCAAATGTTGAGGAAATATGGAAACTAAATCCCTGCTTCCATTAATTATGATTTTGGGGATTCTGTTGTTGCTAGTCACCTGTGGAGATGGCAGTCAAATTTCTAAACACACAGAGACACCCATCACTTCTTCCGTAGAAGATTCACAAGGGGCAAAAAGCACACCAATTTCTGTACCCCAGAACCCGGAGTCTAGCCAATCACGGAATATGTTTAATCCTCAGGAGTTTGATCCTTTGTGCACCGAAATAAGCCTAGGCACAGCCATTACTAACGAACTGCTGTCTGGTAGACGAACTCCTACAGATCAAGAATTGGCTCAGATAACCCACTGTTATACCGGAATGGGCCAGGGACAATCAGAAGGTGGAAGACAAGGGACATCCCAATCATCAAACACAGGTCAATCTGGCCAATCACAAAATATGTTTAATCCTCAGGAGTTTGATCCTTTGTGCACCGAAATAAGCCTAGGCACAGCCATTACTAACGAACTGCTGTCTGGTAGACGAACTCCTACAGATCAAGAATTGGCTCAGATAACCCACTGTTATACCGGAATGGGCCAGGGACAATCAGAAGGTGGAAGACAGGGAATGGACAGGTCTCACGGACATCCTCAAGATACAAAAGGTAGACAGGATTTAGCAAATTCAACGGGGGATTCTCAAGCTTTACAGAAAGTTTCGACTGTTGAGACTCTGCCACCAGGCATGTTCGCCGCCACACTCCATCGAGTTTCTCTTCCAGATGCGGGTCATTCGACACCCACCGTTGACCGGTGCGAAACTTTCGATAATACGAAATGTGCGGAATTAAAGTGGGAACGCATCGACGGTTTATTGGCCGGTGCTGTTACCACAATCCAAGTCTCTCCTAAGAATCCAGAGATTATTTACGCTGGCATGGATTCTAATGACATGAGCTTATGGAAATCTGAGAACTCGGGCAGCTCCTGGGAATTATCCCACATAATGGCCCACACCTCAGATATCGCTATAAGTCCCGAACGATCTTCCCTTATCTTGTACAGCGTACTGGAAGAGGGCGTTTTTAGATCCACAGACAACGGGACCACCTGGAACACAGTTATAGGAAGTTCAGAACTGGATTGGGTTCAGACTTCCGGTTTGTATTTCAAAGCATTAGCATTTTCATCGGATTCCCCCAGTATTGCGTATGCCGTAGCGAGTTACGAGAGAGGTCCTACTTTCGGCGATGCGGAGATATTCCGGAGTGACACAGCCGGGTTGACATGGACTCATACTGGAAGTTGCACCGATTGTGGAAGCGTCTATACGATCCAAGTCCAACCTAATGAACCTAACACAATTTGGGTAGCTAGCGATACTGGCGTGCATCGGAGCGATAACTCTGGGGTTACATGGGCTGGAAACGTAGTAACAGGGCTTGCGCAATATCAAGCCGCCACAATTGGTCTTGCGGTCCATCCAGATAATCCGAAAACGTTCCTAGCTTCTACAGCGAACGCAGGTGTTTATCGCAGCATTGATGGCGGCCAGACCTGGAATACGTCTAGTACAGGGCTTGGCAACTTAAAAACTCATCAAATAGAATTTTCTCTTGCTGATTATACAGTCGCATACGTAACCACCCACGACGGCATATACCGAAGTAATGATGCCGGTGAAACTTGGATTCGTAGGGATGGCGGGCTTAGTTATACGTACACTAATGCAATTTCTATTGATCCCGAAAATCCTGATATTGCGTATGTCGGCACTGGCGTGGAGTTACACACCGCCCATACTGACCATATCAATCAAGGCATACACGAAGGAGGTGGGTTGTACAAAACCACAAATGGGGGGATCACTTGGTCTCGGATAGACCAAGAAATGGAAGAATCCAAGATTGTGTCCATGGCTACACACCCTTATCTGCCATTTAGTTTATGGATCGGAGGCAAAGCAGGACGAGGAGCATTTACAACGCCCGACGCAGGAGACACTTGGCTTCATGCTGCCTGGAGAGCCGCACATTATCCTATGGTCTTCGCGTTCTCTCATTCGTTCCCCTCCGTGCATTTTCTGACCAGCAGCGTATCTTTAGCAGAAATAACTACTAGTACTGATGGCGGAGAAACTTGGAGCACGTTGGCCAGTGGATTAAGCACTGCCGTCGATCAAAGTAGTAGGGCAAACAAACTACCAAGTGAAACCGACGATTACTTCCATGTCCACCTCCATGGACTCGCCGTCGCTCCATCTAACTCAAGCGTCTTATATACAGGCAGCATCTATGATCCATCAATGTTTGAGCAATACAGCATGATGGGAGCAGTTATATTCACCTCGCGCGACGGCGGAATCACCTGGGTAGAAAACAGCAATGGATTCCCTATAGATACACCAACATCACTAAACGCTTTTGTAGTACATCCAACTGATCCTGACACGGCATATGCGATGACATCTAAATACGAGTCCCAAAAAGCTATCGGAATATATAAAACAGTAGACGGCGGGTCAAACTGGAAAGCAGTTAACTCTGGAATTGACCTGAACACACAAGATTTGCAGATAGACCCGTTGTCGCCAGAGATATTATATGCGGCAACAGAAAGTGGTGTGTATAAAACAATTGATGCAGCGAAATCCTGGCACCTCGCCTCTTCTGGACTAGCCAGTGATCGCAACGTCTTTGATCTCGCAATTAACCCTTTAAATCCTCTTCAAATTTATGCAGCTACCAGCAGTGGTGTGTACAAGACTAAGAACGGAGGTAACGATTGGTACTCTGTAAATCTGGGATTTCCCTTTCTGGCATCTGCTCCATTTGGACACGACCGAACGATAGAAATCGACGCCACCGGACAAATCATATACGTCGCTGTTGCAACTAAACCAGATGGATTTCAAGGCGAAAAACAAGTATACCGAGCGATCATAGAACCTTTGGTTACCATCGACTATGTGTTCGATATAAATGACGAAACGATACAATTAGAATCGAATTCCCACGTATATGACATGATCAATGACCAGAATGTCAAAGAACTTCACTTTACTTCTGCGGGTCCAAGTGGAATCACTGGCAAAATAAAGACTATCCTGCCCACGTCTTTTTTCACTGGGCCTTTTACCGTGACAGTGGATGGTAATACAGTGGAGACGTCAGTTAACGGACAATCCGTCTATTTCGAACACATTTTCTCAGGGAGAAGTGCAATCATCATCAAAGGCAAATGATCATTTAATTCAAGCTTCCGTCCCAAGCAAAGCAAGAACCATAAAAACCAACAGCCCATATGGTATGAAACCTAATATCACCACTCCAATAGCACGCAACGTCGACGTATAATCCAACGCTTGGCGTACCGCGATGACCATTGCAAATAGCATCCAGACAGACACGATCAAAAATATGGTCTCCCCTACCACTGGAACAACACCAAATACCTTTAACACGCCAGGTGATTGGGCAAACCCTAGTGTTCTAGCCAGTTGGCCCCAGTCTGCATTAGTCTCATGGGATGGCAATATTTTCGTCCCAATCAGATACACTAACCAAGCCCAGATGACCCAGCCTCCTATTGCTACAACGACCCCCACTAACAAACCTATCAATCCGATTAAGGATAGTGATACAAGGCCAGTTGCCAAAGCGACAAGCGCGACCACCAAGAGAGCTTGCCCTGTAGATGATGAGTCAGCCTCCACCTCTTCGTATACTTCTGGGTCAAGACGCGAGGCCCCAATCATCCTTTGTATCATGCCGCCTGATCGTTCGGAAGCCATATACCTAACCCTCCTTGTATATAGGGCGCAAATCGCTAGCTCCCTATCCGGTTTACTCTGACTATGTTAATTGAAAAACAACCAGACCTCATCGCTTTTTAATGCCCTGTTTATTAAGATCTAAGTAGTTACCTATGTGATATTCATGTCCGAGAACCATGCGTCCGGATTACCGAAACGTAATATCGAGTTAATACATCTAACCTAACCATGCCATATTACACCTGACACCAACCGCTATAACAATCTTTATCAGGCCGATCGACAGGATACCTACCTGATTTACATAAAAATATAATAGGAGATACACTGCTACTTAGTCTCGATAATTCTAAAGACTAGCTAGATTTCGGTGCCGTGCCCTGATGCACGAAACTTTTACCTATTCGAAGGAGAGTTAGCCGTGAGCAATCTGGAGATCTCGCCCAACCTGTTCTACACTGTCGCATGACGGTCCATAAAACCATGCTGAGGAGGACGCTGCAGAACAGGTAAGGGGAAAGGTTAATGAAATCGAAGACCTACTAGTCCAATCTAAAGCTGTCCATGCTTTGGACGAGTTTAATCTCACGGTTCAGTTGAACTCTAAACTAGCACATCTCAACACCGTGATCAGCGGCAATGATGGTGTGCCCAGCTAACCAACTTGTGATGTCGTTGAGAATCTATCAGCACACATACACGCACAGAAAGCACGGCTTAAAGATGCAATCAAACAGGATTTACCACCGTTTATAAATCTGATTCATGAACTAGACGTTCCCAAGATGCTACCAGATTACGAATCTTAATTGAAAAGGATCATGTCCATTCTAGCGTACCGGATATCTATAACAAATTTGCTCAAATATCCTAGACATTAAGTTAACGTTAGCCTGAACAAGACGCGAACTGTAACGTGCAAAAGGTTGCTGCGTCTTGTCGCCCACTGTGTCTGTGATACAGCTGGATTGTTGGCTGCCGAGCCTGGATTCGAACCAGGGTTACGTGATCCAGAGTCACGTGTGATACCACTACACCACTCGGCAATGCATCGCCACACGGAGATAATATATTACATTAATCTGAAGGAACGGAGAAATCTTGTGTTAAAATGAAGCGGCGATTGAGGCGCATTCGTCTAGTGGACTAGGACGCCGCCCTCTCAAGGCGGAGATCACGGGTTCGAACCCCGTATGCGCCACCAAAATTGACCATCTTAATAGGCTTTGTTTCTCAAGAATATTATTCGGATACGATCAGCAGACTTAACGGCACCTGCCCATATGTAGGGGTCCATTTAACTGTACAACTCAAATTTGGTCCGTAGGAGAACACAGTGGGAGAATTCCAAGGCGTTGTCCCTGCATTAATCACACCATTTGACTCAAAAGGCAAGATTGATGAAGACGCCCTATGCCAGTTAATCGAACGAAATATAGAGGCTAACGTTGATGGTTTCTGGATTACCGGCGGTACAGGAGAAAGTGTCCTTCTGACAGATGATGAGATTATAAGAGTCGCCCAGCTATCTGGACTACAATGTCGAGGAAGAGTGAAAACCATAGTCCATGTTGGCGCACTTACAACCCGTAGTGCAGTCAAAATGGCTACGGCGGTAGGAAAAGCAAACATTGACGCCATTAGCTGCGTCCCTCCTTTTTTTTACCGACCCAATATTGAAGGTATAATCAATCACTACAAAGCTATTTCCGATGCCGCGTCACTACCATTTTTTGTATACAACCAGCCTAAATATACTGGGGTTGAAATATCCCCCAATTTAATGAAAACCCTAATAGACCACGTTCCTCTCGTAGCGGGCGTAAAACATTCCGCTCCAGATTTCCATAACATTCGCCGCTTTTCCCAGCTTGGCATAGATGTTTTTACCGGCAGCGGTTCCTTGTTCATCCCAGCACTTGTATCTGGGGCATCAGGAGTCGTAGACGGTCCTTTGACGGTGGCTCCTGAACTTTGGGTAAGCGCGTATGAAGCTTTCAAGAAAGGCGACATAGAACGCGCTTTGGTTCTTCAGGAGAAGGGAGCCAAGCTAGTAGATCTCGCCGGGAAATTTGGGATGCAAGCAACTTGCAAAGCTCTCGTGAATGCTCGATTACACATTAACGCAGGGTCTCCAAGATTGCCGATAGCTTCGTTAACCGACGAGGAGACCAAGCAGCTGCTCCGCGAAGCTCAAGATATGGGCCTTATTAGACCTGATACCATTTTAAGTCCGGGATCTTAAGCTAAATAATCCCCTCGGGTAACCCAAACATTCCCAAAATCGTCCACTAAACCTATGAATCCAGTATCAATCACTGTAGTCGCGTCTAGTTGTTCGATAACCGCTGGACCAACTATTTGGTTGCCCGCCATAAGATGATTTCTGTCATAGACCAAGCAATTAATTAAATCATCAGTCGTTTTTGAATATATTTTCCTAGCACCTTTACATGCTGTGGACGCATCGTCCGAGCCCTTGTCTATTTCGTGAACTCTTAATCCTTCCGTTGTGGCAAACGCCTCAATTCGAAAATTAACGACTTCCACAGAATCTTCTGAGCTAGAGTGCCCATACATCTGCTGGTGAAGGCGAATAAATTCCTTTTTAGCCTCCTGCAGTTGATCTTTTGATTTGGGTGGTGTTTTAAGGTTAACGGTCAATTCCCAGTTTTGCCCTACATAACGCATATCCATAGACATAGTGACATTCCTTTTATCTAAGTCTATATGCTCGCTATCCATCCATATGCGAGCCCGTTTTCCCAAATCATCCGCGGTGGCTAACATACTCGCTAAATGTCCTTCATCCCAGTTTGTAACTCGGGTTTTCACGAACTCATTCCGTATCTGGGCTTGACATAACCCTTGAGCCGAAAACAAGCCAGGGTACAGCGGAATAATTATCTCTTTTATACCGAGAGAGCTCGCCAAATCTACTGCATGCAAAGGACCAGCACCACCAAACGCAATCATAGTAAATTCTCTAGGGTCAAAGCCGCGTTGAACTGACACTACCTTCAATATACCTTCCATTTGCGCATTGGCAATTTCTAAGATGCCTTTCGCGGCTTGCTGTATTGTCATACGCAGTGGAATCGCCACTTGGTGTTCAACGGCTGCTTTAGCTGCCTCCTTGTCCACTGCAATTTCCTCAGCCAGTAATGATTCTGGGCTGATCCGTCCTAAAACGACCTGGGCATCTGTAACTGTTGGTAGGTTTCCGCCCCGACCGTAGCTTGCGGGTCCCGGATCTGAACCGGCGCTCTGAGGTCCCACCTTCAAAATCCCTGCTCGATCTATCCATGCAATGCTTCCACCTCCAGCACTGCATTCGACCAGATCGGTCATCGCTGCCCTAATCGGATAACCCCTACTCCTCGTGGTGAAAGCTCCATGTTGTTCAGTGCCAACTTCAAACTCGAATGCGAGTCGTGGTGTAGCATTCTCCATCAGACTTGCTTTAGCAGTTGTCCCGCCCATGTCAAAAGAAACTAACCGATGCCTTCCAACCAGTCTCCCTAATTGAGCTGCTGCAATCACACCAGCCGCCGGCCCAGATTCAGTCGTCGCGTGTGCATATCTAATCGCTGTGTTGGATCCAACTAGCCCTCCAGATGACTGCATAATATACAACCTGGATACAGGGGACAGGACATCCGAGACACCTTGTTCAAGCTTGGTGATATACCCTTTAAGAACTGGAGCCAAGTATGCCGCAACTGCAACCGTACTGGCGCGTTCAAATTCTCTGAACTCTGCCGCTATATCAGATGAGATCAGTACAAATCCATTTACATCGGCTAGACGAAATTCTTCTTCGGCAATTTGTTGGGCTCTGACTTCATGTTGAGAATTGGCAAAGGAAAATAAGAAGCATATCCCTATCGCGTCCACGCCGTTAGAAATCAGATCCTTGATAACAGTTCGACATTCTGGTTCGTTTAACTTCGTTATTACTGATCCATCGGCAGATACTCGTTCTTCTACCTGTCGCCTAAGACGACGAGGTGCCAATGGTTCCGCGCGGTCTACTGTGAAATCGAACTGATCAGGTTCTATTTGGCGACCGATTTCCAACACATCCAGGAAGCCTCTGGTGGTAATGAACCCTAATGTTGCACCTTTCCGTTCTAGTATGGCATTAGTCCCCACTGTCGTACCGTGTGCTACATATGGAACGTCACCGCTTCTAAATTTCTGATTCGCCAAAACACGCTCTAATCCATTTAAAAAACACAAAGTCAGGTCACGAGGAGTAGTGGGTATCTTGACAACAGTGACCTCCCCAGTTTCTTCGTTATACCAAAGATGATCCGTGAAAGTTCCCCCAATATCTATTCCAACTCGAAAACTAGTCAAAGAGCCCTCCGGACTCGACGTAAAGCGTTGGTATCAATCTCTCTGATGGTCAACGCTTCAGGATCTATTGCTACACCATAGATGTCAGATGCACGTAATAGTGATATTTTCCCATCCTGTACATCTTTTAAGACAGCCTCAGGTGACCGGTCAAAAGGGTTTCCGTATCCACCTCCCCCGCCTGCGAATACAGTGACCACATCACCTTTTTTTAATTCATAGTTAGTTGTTTCACGTGGCAACTCTTTTGGAGTTTCCGAATCATAGTTAAGAACCAATTTAGATAGGCTCCCTGGTTTTCCTCCGTTAATACCGGGTGCAGGGATCTTGTGACGATTGGAATGTGTGGCTAAATATACATCTTCCAACATCTCCCAATCTTGGCGAACGCCGACACCTCCGCGAAACTTCCCTGCACCCTCTGAGTCTTTAATATATTCCAATCGCAAACCCCGAATCGGATATTGTAATTCCATAGGTTCTACAGGCAAATTTAGAACCTCATGCACCGAATCTAGCCCATCTTTAAACGTCCGTGCACCTCCCCCACCGCCCACAGTCTGATAATGTATAAAATACCTCTCCCCTTCATGATTGCTGAATCCCACACCGTGCACACCATGCCATGGTCCTCTCGATTTAGCAGGAAAGACTTCCATTACGGCTGCCAAGATCGCGTCACGTATCAAATAGGTAGTCTCCGTACGCGCACCTACAGCAGCAGGAAGTTTAGCATTTACCAATGAATCGTCAGGCAGAATCACTGTAAACGGTTTAAGGAATCCAGCATTAATTGGAACGGAATCATCGACCAATAAATTCCTGAACACTCCTACCACCATTTGCTTGGTCCCGTGTCCAGCAACATTAATTCCCCACTTGGCCGTTGGACCGCTGCCGGTAAAATCTACAGAAATGCGTGGATCTGGCTGATGTTCTATCGAAATTTGAACTTTGATAGGCAATGGAACATCACTGCCGAGATCATCATCCAGATAATCCACCGCGGTCCAAATACCTGTAGGTGAATCAAGTATAGCTTGTTGGAGACGCAGTTCTGAATACCTTATTAAAGCCAGCATGTACCGTTTCAATCCATCTGCTCCGTACCGATCCACCAGTTCAGAAACACGACGTTCGGCTACCTGCAAAGATGCAGTATGAGCCCGAATATCTGCTGCCCTTTCATAGGGCCCACGCATGTTGGCAAGCAAAATTTCGTGAACATCTTTATTAAGACAACCAGCTTTATACAGGGCTACAGGCGGGACCCGAATGCCCTCTTGGTATATCTCAGTCGCATCGCCGACTACCCCTTGGGCTGGAGCTTTCCCTCCAACATCCGCCCAATGACCTTGGTTACATACAAAGCAGATCAGATCACCTTCATAAAAAACAGGTTTTAAAAAGGACATATCAGGAAGATGCGTGGGGCCGCCTAGATAAGGATCATTCATCACATAGATATCCCCAACCGCCATGTCTCGGCCAAATTTTTCCAGTATCCTTGCGCCAACAGGGCCATATCCAGAATTGTTATATTGACCACCAGAAAACCTGCCGCCACAGAATGGTTGACCATTTGAATCTAGGAGCCATACAGAACAATCTTTGCGTTCTTTGATGTTTGTTGAATATGCTGAACGAACTAATATGGCTTGAGCCTCGTCACACAAAGTCATAAAGGCATTAAGAACGACCTCAACAACTACCGGATCTTCTCCGATCAAATTATTACCACCCATTAAACTCCCCAGTTGTTTCCTGTTCTATCATGAGATTGATTCGATTTTTGTAACCCATGTCAGGCTGCCCGAATGGTGCTTATGACCAAATTCCCTAAGGGCCGAAAGCCTCAGCGCTGTAGTATAACTTCATAGGTTCCACAGGTCATTATCGCAGTTGCAGATCGTTCTGTTTCCTGTCCATCTCAGCATGATCGGCATCCTATCCACAGAACGCCTAGTATGAACCAACATCGGGTCTGATTTAGGACCGGAGGTTATATGCAGCTATCCTTTGTATACTCATAAGCACTAACATACACCCTCAGATCACAACTGGACTACGCACTTGCAGAAATTAACTTCAACATCTTTTGGCTGGATCTACTAGGTGAAAAACAAAATGTCACGGAATTATCTCAATCCCTGCGCAAGACTGATCGACCGATGTCAGACTCACCTTACCCCTCTATGACATCAACCTCCCATCCTCCTAGGTATCGATGGGTCGTTTTTGGGGTCTGGGTCATCTGTAGTGTTAGTGGCTTTATGGTTGTTTCTACCGTAGGTATTCTCCTGCCGTCCATTAGTTCTGATTTGCATTTGTCGCCTGCACAACAGGGAATCCTTGGCTCCGCAGCTTTCTGGGGCAACCTTGCACTAGCCATTCCTCTAACCTGGTGGGCCTCCAGATTCCGTCTTAAACCTTTGACAACGTTAACTTTAGCTCTCGGTACCTGCTCTTTATTTCTCCAAGGATGGTCTCCTATCTTCATCGTCCTTATTTTGGGGCGTCTCACTTTTGGTCTTTCTGTAGTCGCTAGAGAACCAGCCCGTGCCATGTTGCTACGCCAATGGTTTCGCCCACATGAAGTCATATGGGCACAAAGTATCGGAGCAGCTATGTTTGGCGTAGTAGTAGGCGGTGGAATATTAGTGACCCCATATATATTAGATGCCTTCGGTGACAGTTGGAGAGCCACTTTCAATATTTTTGCCATCGCATTTGTGATCCTGACCGTAATATGGATCATTTCTGGGCGAGAGCAAGCAGAACTCGAGGCTGATAGCACTAACCAGAGCCAATCCGGAATTATCCAGCGTGCCTTATCTTATCGAGATGTCTGGATCACAAGCTTTGGATTCCTTGGAGCCACGTTTGCCTGGTCTGGTTTTGTGGGGTTTCTTCCAACACTCTTGTTAGAGTCTTCGGATATATCCCTTCATTGGTCCGGCTTAATTTTAGCTATTTTTATAATAATAGGCGGTGTGGCTGGCCTGTTCCTTGCACGCGCCGCCATGGCGGTAAATAACCGCCGGTATTTTCTACAATCACTAGGAATACTGATGGCCTGTACATACATAGGCATGACTTTAACTTCCAGCGTACCACTCCTGCTAATCCTATCTGTTTTAAATGGGCTAGCCTGGGGATTTTGGCCCATTTTGCATTCTGTCCCATTTCAGCTACCTGGGATACGCACCAGAGAAATTGCTGTCGCTTTGGCTTTGATCACTATGATGATTGCTGCTGGTACTGCGTTAGGCCCATTAGTGACAGGATTCTTGCAAGAAACCACAGGTTCTTTAAAGACCGCGCTAGTTATCATAGGTGTGGCTCCGATCTCACTCACTATTTCCGGCACATTACTTAGCCTTATGGCCCAACAAGTACGTCCGGTTTCTAGCTAAGCTCCCACTTCTGAGAGACCTCGACAAGTTGAGATCTCAACACCGTTTTTGCAAATTTCCCAACACTCGTTTTCGGAAGAACATCCTGGATGATAATTTCGTCTGGGATCCACCATCTCGCTACTTTGTCTGAAAGGAACTGCTTAAGCTCATCCGCATCTAGTTCGCCCGTGTACTGAGGCTTCGCCACCACGACTGCCACAGGCCTTTCCTGCCAGTGAGGATGAGGCAATCCCACGACCGCCGCTTCAAGCACCTTAGGATGGGCCATCAGAGAGTTCTCCAATTCAACGGACGATATCCATTCCCCGCCAGACTTAATTAGATCTTTTGTCCGATCCACGAGTTGCAAATAGCCTTCAGCGTCCATGGTCGCTACATCTCCGGTTCGGAGCCATCCATCGACGAACTTATCTTCTTGCTCCAAATCATCATAATACTTCCCTGTTACGTAAGGACCTCGAACTTGTAATTCACCGAATTGTTCCCCATCCCAAGGTAATTCTTCCCCTGAATCAAGATCCATGATGCGGCATTCTACAGTCGGTACTATAGTCCCCTGTTTAAACAATACCTCATCTTGTTTTTCTATCGACAAAGAATCCATTGATGATTTCAAACGGCTAATAGTGCCGATCGGGGACATTTCGGTCATACCCCAAGCATGAATCATCTGTATTCCTAATTCTCGGTACCCTAAGATCAAAGAAGGAGGCGCAGCAGATCCTCCACAATAGATATGCGTTAGCTTGGGTAATCTTTTCCCTGTCCTTTGTAAATAATTCAGAAGAGGTATCCATACCGTTGGGACTCCGGACACTATCGTGACACCTTCCTCATCAAGTAAGTTGGCTAATCGATCAGGATCTAGAAACCGATCACTAAAAACCTGCGCAGAACCTGCTAACGCTGCTGCGAACGGCATCCCCCAACCGTTAGCATGGAACATTGGAACTGCGTATTGAACCACGTCACGTTCAGAAAGATTTACACTATTGGGATGTCCTATAACCAACGAGTGAAGAACACTAGAACGATGACTATAGACTACCCCTTTTGGCTTACCAGTAGTCCCAGATGTGTAGCACATCGCCGCAGCCGATCTTTCATCTAAAGCTGGCCAGGTAAAATCTGGATCCCCCGTAGCCAAAAAATCCTCGTAGTTCACAGTGTTAGCAGGTGACCCACAGGGTTCTTCACCATCATTCATAAGGACAACAAGATCAACAGTAGGAATCTTGCCGACCACTTTTTCAAGGGCTGGAAAGGCAGATCTGTCACAAAAAATCACTCGGTCCGCCGCATGATTGATAATGTACTCCAAATGTTCGGCAAACAACCTCACATTTAAGGTATGAAGCACTGCCCCCATACACGGTATTGCAAAATAACATTCTAAGTGTCGTTGGTTATTCCATGCGAATGTAGCTACTCGATCACCTTGTACGATCCCATGTTTAGACAATGCACTGGCTAAACGACCTACTCTCCTAACCAGTGATCCATAATTGGATCTGCACGGAGGACCATCAGCCCTCTGAGTGATCAACTGTTTTTGGGGATAAAGTTTCTCCAATCGCCAGAGTATATGCCGAATAGTCAACGGCACATCCATCATCGTGCTCAGCATTGCTATGTCTCCAGATAACTCATCATTAGTATCTAACGTCTTCGTACATACTGTTTTAAGATTTTAAAGACGGTTTCATCTAAAGCAGAATTGGATCGAAAATAACTCCTCGAGAATATCACGGGCACATCATTTCCATCCAATAGATTCATCATATCTGATAGTCCGGAAATATCCGCTCCAGAACAGAGAACCTAAGATCCATGAATTGACGCCTTATTTGTAACTGTAACCTAGGAGTTGCTAGGCTTTCTAAACTAGTATGACTTAGCGGCTCCAATGATTGCATTGCATATATAAAAACCCATTCCGGATCAAAACTTCGGAAAACCGGATGATATCCCACCCTTCGACATAACTTGACACTAACTATGCCTTTTACATCCAAAAGCATTGGGAGATGCTCTTCCCTGTACCAGGATATAAGCTCCTCCGAGAAATCCGGCGCCACGTCCATTTTTACTGTGGCTAAGTATCTAGTGTGCTGTCTATCGAACACTCTTTCCTCATCTGTTTCTATAGATCTGGCTGTCAGCAGATGGCGATACAACGAAACGGAGTAATTGGAAATTCCCCCCAAAACGTCAGACGGGGGCTTCTCTAGCCTAACGTAAGCATTCGTTGTTAAAATTTCTATATTGGGAACCTCGTAGATATGGCATGTTTGTAAAATTCCTTCAATCGTTCGGTACCTCACTGCATCCAAAAAGCCTGCGTGCATAAGGTCTGGGATGTGAACGTTGTTATTCCAATTATCAGCAGTTGACTCAATTCTGGGAGACAAGGTCATCGTAGAAATATACAGGTATGGCAGGCCTGACGCTTCATTATCCGAAATAGGACTCAAGTGTTATACCTTTTAGATAGCAGTCCTTTAACACGTACCCAGAAAATGATCGAAACAACTCCATCATAGAATGACCCTCGTTTAGGATCACAACTATAAAGGGCTCCTTCATGGAGCCCTTTATAAACATAGGCCAACGACTAACTCCTAGTCTTACCAACCATTTCACAGACGGATATCCGAATTACAATTATTCCACTGATTACGGAGGTGTTATTCGTTCAAGTGTGCTAAATCTGACATCAGAACTTTTAGCATGCATTGATTTAGCCCATTCAGTTTCGTTCGCGCTTTTTATTTTGGGATCTTTTATCACATCAAGATTATCTAGTTCATATATCGTGAACCAACCAGGTTCTCGACATGGAGTAACAGGATGTTCCCCGATCCGTCTGCACAACCTGGCGTTGACTACCCCGGTTGCTTCCATAATCATCGGTATATGTTCTTCCTTATGCCAACGGATGACTTCGTCCGCGTCTTCGTCTGCAACATCGAACCGGATAGTCGCAAGGGCTTTAGACTTGATACCCCCAATCAATGATCTCGGGCCGTCGAACACTCTTGGAGTCTCTGGCACATTCACTGCCACCTCTTGCTTATATAGTGCTGCCGAGTGATTCATAGTTCCATGATGCAGATCCCGAGCGGTGTCATCATTTTTGCTGACTGCACCGTATTTTTCCGTAGTCAGCAATTCTACATTTGGCAGTTCATACAAATGCATATATTCTGGCTCACCTACGGTGGACTGAAAACGTAACGCACTCAGAAGCCCTGCTTCCAACAAATCCTGTATATGCTTTCCAGAGGCCCATACGTTAAACGCGTCCTTGACCTCATCAGTCAGATCCAACCGTACGGTATAGATTATTGGTAGATCGGCCATTAATAACCCTCCTTGATCAAGTCCCCGGATTATAACAGAGACCCGTAAACCGACCAACCTCGCGTTCATAAAAGTCCATCAAGACGGTTGATATATCATCCTTGAACTTGCGCCCCATAACGGTTCAACGTTAAGATCAATCGAGAGACCAAAGGTTCCAATCTTAACTTCACCAAGCAAATCCGTTTTATCAAACAACAACATTGATCCCGTGAGCAAATCATGCATTTAGATCACAGACTTTTCGGGTTTACCGTGGGGTTCAGGCTACGACTAGTTCTGGCGGTATTTTTTGGCCTAATTACTGCCACTGCCGGAGTCAGCCGCCTCGCCTTCTCTGGATACGCCATCGCGTTGGTTTTACAAGACAAGCCTACTAATCAGATAGCCTTGGCTATTGTCGCAGTGATTATCTCGGTGCTGGCGAGGGCTATTTTTCAGTATATGAAAGAGATGACAGGCCACTACGCCGCGATACAAATTCAGATCAATATGCGGCGTACACTCTATCAAAAGGCGTTATCACTAGGTCCCGGTACCCTTGACCAAAAGCGCGCCGGCGATCTCTTGGTGTCCCTAGTAGAAGGAGTAGACCAGCTAGAAACTTATTTTGGTGAGTACCTTCCACAAATGGCGGTGGCGGCCCTTACGCCAATTGGAATTTTCATTTTTATGTCCTTCCTGGATCTCCAGACAGCCGCCATATATATCGGGTTTGCATTATTCACTCTTCTGGCGCCAATGACTTTCCACAACCTGAACTCTAAGAGCAGTATGAGTCGAAGAGAGGCCTACGGCGACCTCAGTGCAGAATTCCTGGACAGCGTCCAGGGGTTGGCCACACTCAAAGCTTTCGGACAAAGCAAGGCACGAGGCGACATGCTGGCTCATAAGGCCAGATCGGTGTATAGGCGTACGATGCGCATTCTTGCCATGAATGTTGGGACGACAGGAGTTACGTGGTTCGGTATCACAGCCGGCGCGGCCGTTGCTTTATCGTGGGGTGCTGTTCGCGTAAACAATGGATCATTGGATCTAGCCCCTCTTCTGATAGTCGTTATGTTGGGGGTTGAGGTTTTCCGTCCTCTTCGTGACCTTACTCAACTTTATCACAAGGGAATGCTTGGAACCTCAGCTGCCGCTGCAGTTTACGATCTCCTAGATTCCAAGCCTTTGGTTGAAGATTCACAAATACCCGCTGACGTTTCTTCAAACCTAGAACCTGTGATTGAGTTCCAAAACCTGACATTTGCCTACCCCGGGGGCCGGGCGTCCGCTATAAAGAATCTTAACTTTACCCTACATTCTGGGGAAACCCTCGGTGTGGTTGGGAAAAGTGGTGCCGGGAAAAGCACATTAGTTTGGCTTGCCCTCCGTTTTTTCGATCCTAGCGAAGGGAGAATTCTGCTGGGTGGCCATGATCTACATACGTTGCCATTTGCTACTATTCGTCGGCATATCGCTGTGGTGACTCAGGATACTTATCTGTTTCACGGTAGTGTCGCAGACAACATACGTTTAGGTAATCCCAACGCGTCGCAAGAAGAATTAGAACAAGTAGCGGTATCTTCAAATGCCCATGATTTTATACTGTCACTACCCCAGGGTTACGACACCATTATCGGCGAACGTGGCATCCGCCTTTCAGGAGGACAAAGGCAACGCATCGCGATAGCACGAGCATTGCTAAAAGATGCACCAATATTATTACTGGATGAAGCCCTTTCTAACGTAGACACTGAGAACGAAGCAACCATACAAGAAGCATTGAATCGTCTGATGATCGGACGAACAACTATGGTCATCGCCCACAGGCTATCTAGCGTTATCAACGCTGATCGCATAATAGTCCTAGATGATGGCCAATTAGTAGAAGAAGGTTCTCATTCAGGACTCAGCAAGGCACAAGGTATTTATAGAACATTAATGGCGGCACAGTTAGAAACCGAACCAGTTGTGACGATACCTAGCCTGACTCCTCAAATCGCCTCATCCCAACCTTCCGATAGTAACGGCAGAACCTATTCTAGCGACCAGGCAGGATATCAACCTGAGCCCAGCATAATCAGTGCCAGCCTAACATCAATGAACTGGATTCGCGTATTTCAAAGGCTTTTGTATTTAGTTAGCCCCTGGAAAATGATGCTGACTCTAACATTCTTTCTGGGTGTTCTCAGAATATTTGTTCTAATCGGAGTCGGGGTAGCAGGGGCTTTGATAGTTCGACAGGTTGCTACTGGTCAAGAAGCTAACCTCACTACCCTCATAATTTCACTCGGGGTGTTATCGTTGCTCACTCCACTCCTTCACTGGGGAGAGTCCTGGGTTTCCCATGATATGGCCTTTCGTCTCCTAGCTGAGATGCGGATTGATATGTACAAAAAACTCGATCCTCTGGCCCCCGCGTACCTGGTACGCAGACGATCAGGAGATATCGTTGCCATAGTAACGAGTGACATTGAAATGGTTGAATATTTCTTCGCTCATACCATCGCTCCCGCTTTCGTTGCCGTCATTGTTCCCGGAGCAGTTCTAATAGCACTAGGGCTTTTTCAGTGGCAGTTGGCTCTCGTGCTACTACCTTTTTTGCTCTGGGTCGGACTCACACCCTTCTTTGCCAATAAATCGCTTGATCGCACGGTTTCACAATCCAGGGAGCAACTTGGCGAGATTAACGCTCACATGATAGACAGCGTCCAAGGGATGCGCGAAATAGTTGCTTTCAATCAAGAGCCAGCTCGCTTGAAAGAAATAGCAGACAACCAAAGGTCATATGGTCTCCGGAGGCTTCGTTTCTTCAAGCAATTAACTTTGCAAAGGACCCTTATAGAGGGATCCATTGGTCTGGGCGGCATCACTGTTCTGGGTCTAGGTGCTTATTTTGTAAGCCAGGGCTCCCTTAGTGCAACCCTCCTACCGCTGTTAAGCTTGATAGCTCTCTCTTCGTTCTTGCCAGTATCCGAAATAGTCCAAACTGGCAAGCAACTTGCTGACACGCTGGCTTGCTCGCGACGCATCTTTTCGGTCCACGATGAACCTGTACCAGTTGAAGATGGGCCAGGCGTACCGAAGTCATACACCCAGTCTCAAGGCTCGTCGCTACGATTCGAACACGTAAACTTTAGCTACGGAAAGAACCTGCCGCAAGCCTTAAAAGATGTCAATTTCACTGTGGAGCCAGGTCAGACCGTTGCAGTCGTAGGCCGTTCCGGTGCAGGGAAAACCACCTCTGCTCACTTGTTGTTACGATTTTGGGATCCTGACTCCGGTTCAATTTATTTGAATGGTCACGACCTGAAGCAATACCAACTTGATGAACTTCGCCAATCTATAGCTCTAGTGGCTCAAGATACCTACCTGTTTAATACCAGCATCAAAGAAAACCTCAAGGTAGCAAAGCCCGAAGCTTCAGATTTAGAGTTGATAGCTGCAGCTGAACAGGCTAATGCCCATGAATTCATAGCATCCATGCCTTCCCAATACGACACCAACGTAGGTGAACGTGGAGTTCAACTATCAGGTGGCCAACGTCAACGCATAGCTATAGCTCGCTCTATCTTAAAGGAAGCACCGATCTTAATACTCGACGAGGCCACTTCACATCTAGACGCAGTGAATGAGAGTTTAGTTCGTGATGCTTTAGCAAAGTTGATGGAAGGGCGCACCACCATCGTCATCGCTCACAGGCTTTCCACGGTGCGTGATGCTGATAAGATTCTTGTCATGGATGATGGTCATTTAGTAGAAGAAGGGACTCACGAAACTTTATTAACTAGCGGCGGTCTTTATGCTCATCTGATCTCGGCACAAGTCACACCCAATCTCTCCGAGTAAGCACTCTCGCTGGTAGCTTTTTCAAAGCAATCCAATTAACCATCATGGAAAATCCGCATACCATTATATTTTAGATACCGCAGGCAACAACTTTCGTACGTGCGTTCTAATAAATGCTATAATTAACAAACCTTAACTGTTCACATACGGTCGTTTTTCATGATTGCATTATCGATCACCAATCTCTTAGTTGCGTTAGCGATCGCCATCATAGTTACAATAACGTTTTGGATAATTTTCCAACGAACTCTCCTCAAAGTTCGTGAACTAACTCATCAGAACCGAAGTCTTTCAACCCGCTACGGCAAATTAACTGAACAATTCATGCCCTTTATTGCAAAATATCCTTTTGATCCTCATAAATTTCGGTTCATAGGCTCTCCAATTGACGGTGTGCAGTTCGAAGAAGATCGAATATTGCTAATCGAATTCAAGTCCGCCACAAGCCATCTATCTTCGCGGCAACGCCAAATCCGTGACCTCGTGGAGGATGGAAAAGTAGAGTTTCTCGAGATGCGACTCGATTAATTCCCGTCTCAAGCTGACGACAGATAACACCTCTGCTATAATCGGCGAATCACCGCTCCGGCGTAAGCCCGTAAGCGGAATACAATCCATTTTCAGGAGCAAGTCATGATATCTATTTTCGTTACTATTAATATTAAAGACGGTTTCCGAGATCAATTCGTGGAAGCGGTTCTCGACGATGCGAGAGGATCGGTTAGAGACGAAGCCGGATGTTATCGCTTTGATGTGCTTCAAGATAGCGAAAATCCCAACCGCATCCATCTGTATGAGGTATATGCCGATAGTGCGGCCCTAGATGCTCATAGAAACGCGCCCCACTACACCAAGTGGCGGTCTACTGTAGAGCCTTGGTTTGATGGTGAGATTCACAGAGTTTCTACCTCTACTGTCTTCCCTTCAGATGAAGGTTGGAAAACGCAGAAACCTGGTCTATTGAATTGGTAGCCTTAACCAGTGGAGCATCCAGAAGGAGAGACCCATGACCATGACTAGACCTGCTCTTCAAGACGTACGCGTTTTGGATTTAGGCCGGTACCAAGCAGGACCCCGTGCCGGACTTGCAATGGCCCGGCTGGGTGCCGAGGTGATCAAAATCGAAGGGCCTGGTGGCGATGAATCTCGGGATCATGGTCCATTCGTCAGAGGCCAAAGTGCCTACTGGGTCCAATACAACAGTGGGAAAAAAAGCTTGGGGCTAAACCTTCGAACTGAAAAGGGCAAAGAAATCCTTCGGGAATTAGTCAAAGTCTCTGATATTTTCGTTCAAAATTTCCGGCCAGGAACGATCTCCAAAATGGGATTTGGATACGACAATCTTTACGCTCTGAACAAAAAAATTATTATGGTTAACGTTTCAGCCTATGGGCAATATGGCCCTTATAAAGATCGCATAGGATTCGATCCGATAGGACAAGCTATAAGTGGGATGATGATGCTCTCAGGTTTCCCAGATATGCCTCCTATAAAGACCTACAACCCAATCATTGATCGGATCACGTCGCTACATGCGACGATAGGCGCTCTAGCTGCACTTCATGAACGCCAACTATCCGGTGAAGGACAATGCATTGATGTCTCGTTAGCAGACACCGGGTTTACCATGACTGAAATCCAGTGCAGTGCGTATTTGGGTGCCCAAATAGACACCAAACGCGAAGGAAATGGGAAAGGATTGCAAAATACCTATGAAACGAAAAATGGCTGGGTTCTGATAGCCGCTCATAGCGACAACATTTGGCCACGGGTCTGCGAAGCTATAGAAGTCCCGAAATGGCTCGATGATCCCCGTTTTAACAGCGTATCCCAGCGCGTGTCCAACTATAAAGAGATAGAACACCGCCTAGAGGAATGGTTTGGATCCAGAACAGTTGACGAGGCTGTTGCTGTATTTTCTGATCTAGGAATCCCAATAAACCCAGTTAACGAAATTCCCGCAGCCGCTACCGATCCACAAGTGAGAGACCGTGAGCTTTTAGTAGAAGTTCCGGATCCGATTGCGGGCACCATGTTCGTTTCTGGTAAAAACATCAAGCTCAGCCGAAGCGAAATAGTAGTTGGATCTGCCCCAATGCCCGGTCAACATACCGCGGAGATCCTATCTGAACACCTTGGATATAATCAAGATGATATTTCCGCTCTTGAATCGGAAGGAGTTCTATATACAGGAATTCCGACCCCAAAATCAACGGCGAATAATTAGCGAGGATAATGCAATCGAATGGCAAAATAAAAAGGAGCCTTTCGGCTCCTTTACCCTCAACATTATCGAGACCGGACTCTGGTCTTGTAAACCACCTGAATCCTTGATCCGGACCACCGGCACAGGGCGATGGTAGGCATTTGCCCGGACCCGACCATTGAAGTTTTTTATCTAGGGCGTTTTATCCAGTCGAACCCAGACAGATGCCTACCATCGCCCTCTTAGTTAAATATGATTCCATAAAAATCACCTCCTTCTCGAATTTCCGCACTAGCGGCTATCTAGATCCTAATGTGACTCAATCAGACTGTCAAGCATAAAAAGTTCTAAAATTCGCGAATATCAGGAGCCTACCAATGGGAGATCAGTTAATCGAATCTTTGTACGTACCTCATATGACCGGTCTTGCGTTTAAGGTCCGCCGCAACCAACTAATAGAGGTGGTAGATATCCAAGGGAAACAGGTTTGTGATTTCTTCGCTTTTAATGTTCACGATCCAACCGAGATTCTTTCGCCGGTATACACTCGTAGCATACTAGGGAACTTAAATATAAAACTCGGGGAACACCTTTATAGCACGCTAAGGCGTCCTTTGTTAAAGGTTTTAAAAGACACCGTCGGACGCCATGATTTGCTTTTCGCTGCCTGCGATCCAGCCCGATATCTAGAGTACGGTCTAAGTGATCATCCGAACTGTAAATCTAACACTCTTTCGGCTCTATTCGATATCGGAATCACCCCTTCAATATTTCCGGCCCCTATAAACTTGTTCATGAACGTTGAAGTTAACCCCGACGGCACTACCGAGATTTGTGAGCCGGTCAGTGAACCAGGTGATCACATTGTGCTTCAATCTATTGAAGATCTAGTGATTGCTACGTCCGCATGCCCTCAAGATCAAAACGCCTGCAATGGATTCAATCCTACAGACCTTCGGATAAATATCTATGACCCTGAATCATCAGATCAAAGTTAATAAAACTTTGTCCAGACCCGAACAAGTTTAGTTCATACTATTTTGATATTAGAATTCAGCAAATACCTCTTTCACGAACTCTTCCATGGCACTCAGGGTAAATCCTATGTCATCACTGGCAAAATCCAATATTATAGTCCCCACCCCAGCTGCCTCGTACTCTTTCAGTTGTGCCAGCAACTTTCCGGATCGCCCAACTAACCCGGGGCGTTGACCGGACAACGGATCGCCGATATCTTCATCTGATCTCCAGTTTATTGGTAGACTCACATCGATATTTTTCATGCTCCGACCTGTGGATAGTGCTTCTGCCTGAATTTTTTCTATTCCTTTTCGGATCACATCCGGTGAACCCGCAGTTGGATGCCAACCAGCCCCCAAGCGTGCTACACGCCGGAGGGCGGCGGGACTTGAACCGCCGATCTCTAACCGGGGATGCGGTTTCTGGACCGGTTTTGGAGAAAACTTAGCATTTTCAAAAGAATAATATTTCCCGTCAAATACGGGATCTTCTTCCATCCACAAAACACGCATAGCTTCCAGCATTTCATTAGCAATAGCACCGCGTTCGTGAAACTCCACACCTAGAGCTTCATATTCTTCCGGCATACTGCCGACTCCAACACCAAGTGTTACCCTTCCTCCTGACGCCACATCCAGCGTCGCCACCACTTTTGCCAACCTAACTGGGTCATGGTAAGGCAACACTAACACCGACGTACCTAACCGAACTTTAGACGTTAGTGCGGATAGATACGCAAGCACAGTCAAAGGCTCGTAGTAGGGTTTATTGCCGAGTCGCTGCCCAATGTATCCTACGTTGAACAAATGCTCACGTGTCCATACCGAATCGAATCCCAACTCTTCCGCGCGAGTCCCCACGCTAATAACCCCATGAAAATCATAGATTCCCCAATTATTGGGTACGCAAACTCCAAATCTCACAGCTTCAGTCCTCCTGATACTTTTTAGGCACAGTCTGGTAATCTAATACTTGGTAATTCCCAAATTTTGGAGGTGTCTTTATGCAACAGCAACCACCCTATATCTCTGCCTTAGAAACCTACGATTCATCACTGTTAGAAACCATCACCAATGTCCGTGAATTTGTCTTGGCAGATGGAGCACTGTCTGCCAAAACCAAAGTTCTTATGATGGTTCTCAGCGACTCGTTACTATCACATCCGACCGGCGTCAGAAATTTAGCTAACCGTGCAAGGTCACTTGGCGCCACAGAAGGCGAAATCTCTGAAACCGTTCGAGTTGCGTACCTTATGGGCGGGCTGCCCGGCTTAGTAACTGGTTGCAACGCATTCCCCGAGTAACACACCATCACTTAAATAGGGGGCCTTTTTCGGTGCCATGGAGTGCTCTGTTCATACGCATATCCAACGTTCAATAGCATCCCATCCGAGAATGGTCTTCCTGCCAATTGTAATCCAATAGGCATCTCTTTGCCTGTCGTGTTGACAAACCCACACGGGACTACGAGGGCCGGTACATTCGAAAGGTTAAACGGGGAGCAAAGACTCCGGCGTCCGGTCACGCCTAGTAAAGCCTCCTGCTTGCTCTCCGTTCCAGCCTTCGTCTTAATCTTCGGTGCAGGCTCTGATGACGCCGGCAAGGCTAAAACATCTACTGAGTCGAGCGCTGATATCACCTGACCGCGGATCAGATGTCTTATTTTCTGAGCTTTGTAGTAAAGTTCTGCGGGTATTATGCAGCCAGTCAATAAATCAGTCAGAACGTTATGCTCATAATCTTGAGGTCTTGTTCTTAACCAACTCCGATGTGTAGAAGCCGCTTCTACCTCCATGATGGTCCGTGTCACTGCAGCGCTGTAATGTAACAATGGTATAGATACATTCGTCACATCAGCCCCAATTTCAGACAAATGTTTAATCGCTGTTTCGATAGTCCGTTTTACTTCGGGTTGAATGAAATCTGCATCTATCGCTTCTTTTACAATCCCTATGCGTATTCCATTGATATCCCCATTTAAACCCGCCAGATAATCTGGAACAAATCTGGTAGCGCTGTACCGATCTTTGGGATCATGCCCCGCGATAGCTTTCAAAGTGACGGCACAATCAGTTACGGA
>VEXF01000012.1 GCA_009391275.1 SAR202 cluster bacterium AD-804-J14_MRT_500m
AGGAAGGCAAACTGGCTGACATCATCCTGGTAGACGGTAACCCGCTGGATGACATTGCTATTCTGCAGGATGAGCAGAAGATCCAGGTAGTCATACAGGGTGGGAAGATCGTTAAGAATATTAATGGTTAGCTCTCAAAAGAAGCGGGGTAAGGAATGATATGGTAACCCCTTGTTTGACCAAAACCAGACGAGTACGAGCATTATTAGGGTTGTAACTGTAGGGTACGTCATCAAATGTCCGTGGAGTCAGTCGCTCAAGAAAGACTGGTGATTGTCAGTTTTGAAGGGAAATGACGACAACACTATTCAATCGGATACAACTTCCTAAAACCAGGAATTAGGTTGCAACGGATGTGATTCAATTAAATTCTTGGGCTACGTGGCCAAGTGTTTCTGGCATGGGTTGTTTCACCTAAAACATAGCAGCTATCTGTTTTTGGGTCAGGCTAACTGAGAAAGGCAAGACCTATGTTTTCTCTGATGTCTTTGCTCCTACGTTTGCTTAAGATCCCCATGGCGATAATCTTGATGCCTATTACGGTACAGCGGTTTTTCGTGCGTATCAGTTGTCTTGCCATGGCCGCAATTACTATAGCAGTGGTAGCAATAGTTATTATTGTGATCACCCGTTTCGCAGCTGGCACAACCTAGGCGGGGTAGAGCTATGTTCGAAAACCCGTTATCCTTTAGCGATTGGTGACTTAAAATCAACATTGGAGGCTCATTATGGCTCTAGGTCTGACTTCTTTTAAACCTGCCGTTATGGGTGTTACACATGCGGTTTCCGCGGGACATTATCACGCTGCTACCGCCGGATACCGAATTTTAGAAGAAGGCGGAAACGCTATTGATGCCGGTGTAGCGTCTGGTATAGCGATCAATGTTGTTTTTCCTCAATGGACCAGCTTCGGCGGTGTCGCCCCTATCATTTTATATCATGCTGAACGGGACGAAACTGTAACAATAAGTGGTTTGGGACGATGGCCAAGTGCTGCATCGGTGGATTTCTTTAAGCAAGAACACGGCAACGATCTGCCGGAAGGTATTCTTCGAACTGTAGTACCTTCAGCCGCTGATGCTTGGCTAACGGCTTTAGAACTTTATGGGACGATGTCATTTGAGCAAACCGTCACTCCAGCCCTCCAGCTTGCAGAGTCCGGGTTCCCCGTGCCTAGGCTCCTGAGCCAATATATCGCTGAAGGACTCTCTTGGGAGTCTAGCCTAGAGATATTTATGCCGGGGGGTGATGCTCCTTCGGTTGGGGATGTTCTGATCCAAAAAGATCTGGCTAATACCTTTCATAGAATGATAGAGGTAGAGCGGGCTTCTGCTTCGAACGGTCGAGAGGCAGGCATTAGAGCAGTAAGAGATTTTTTCTACAAGGGTGACCTAGCCCGAGAGATGGTTAGATTCTGCCAAGATCAGGGTGGACTCTTGACGATGGACGATATGGCGTCTTTCCATGTAGGGCTCGAACCTGCCCAGTGGGGTAGTTACAAACACATAGACATCGCTACGTGTGGAGCTTGGTGTCAAGGACCTCTGCTTATTCAGTTTCTGAATATGTTGGAGGGGTTTGATCTTAAAGCTATGGGTTATCTTAGCGCGGATTATATACATACTTTGTTAGAGACTTTTAAACTTGGTTTTGCGGACAGGCATGCCTATTATGGGGATCCGGATTTCGTGGATGTGCCGTTGAACGGATTGTTGTCTAAAGCTTATGCGGAAGCACGACGAGCCGAGGTTAATATGCACCTGGCATGTCCTGAAATGCCGTTAGCTGGAGATCCATGGATTTATGAGGCTGGATCCGGTAATGTGCCGATAAACGGAAGACCTGCAGCTGTGCCGGGAGGCCTTGGAGAGGATACTAGTTACACTTGCGTCGTCGACAGATGGGGCAACGCATTCTCTGCAACCCCGAGTGACGGGTTTGGAGGTACACCAGTAGTTTCTGGCCTGGGTTTCATACTTTCATCGCGGGGAAACCAGTCATGGCTAGATCCAGATCATCCTAGCGTTTTGGCTCCAGGCAAACGGCCACGGCTTACACCAAACCCAGCTTTGGCCTTTAAAGATGGGCGGCCGTGGATGCCATTTGGAACACCAGGTGGAGATATACAATGTCAGGCGATGGCAGAGATGTTTATAAATATCGTCGAGTTTGGTATGGATCCTCAGCAAGCGATAGAGGAACCGCGTTTCGCCACGTCAAGTTATCCCGGATCTTTTTGGCCGCATGCTTATAACCCCGGGTTAGTTACTCTTGAGGGACGTATTGATCCCAGCGTTATAGCTGAGTTGGAACGGAGAGGGCACATTGTGGAAGTCTGGGATGAGTGGGCCGTGAAGGCTGGAAATCTTTCCGCGATACAGATAGACCGGGTACGAGGAATTCTTCGAGCAGGTGCCGATAGCCGTCGAGAAGGGTACGCAATAGCACGTTAGACCTTATTGTGAAAAGGGACAGGCCATGGTTTTGTTTTGGTGGGCAAATAATCAAATTATAGCTTGGCCCCTAGTACGAATTATTAGTCCGTAACGAATAGTTCAGAGTTGTGGAACTAGCTCTGAATCGATTCTAATGGGTGGATATATCGATGCTACTTTTTAGCAAATCTCGCAGGGTCGAATGGATTTATTGGTATGTCGGTTTTGCCTTCGGTTATGAGATCTGTAATAACACGAGCCATCCCGGGGCCTAACCTGATTCCTTGACGACCTGCACCGCTGCCGATGAAGACGCCTCGCCATCCTGGTACGGGTCCCAAGATAGGGACGCCATCAGCTGCTAATGGACGGAGACATGCTGTATGTTGAGCAAGGCGTGCATCGATCATAAATGGCAATGTCTTAATCACAGATTGCATGATGATGTCTCGCGCTTCACTTGTAGGGTTCTCATCAAAACCGGCTTCTTCTTCTGTTGTACCAGCCCATAGGAGGCCGTCTGGTTTGGTGATGGCATAGTTCCCAGACCATCCCACCGAGCACTTTACGGGTGAACCTGGCGCTTGCAAGCGTAGTATTTGCCCTTTGAGCGGACGAATTTCAATAGGGATTCCTAGCCATTTGGACGCGGTTCCGCTCCACGGCCCCAGAGCTAGGACTACAACATCGCAACTAATCTTGCCGTTTTCAAGGACAACTCCAGTGACCCGTCCATTCTCTCGGGTAAGTCCAGTCACATTACCGTGTCGGACTGTAGCGCCAAGCTTCTCGGATTCTTGGGTTAGAGCTAGCGAAAGCCGGTAAGGTTCCAAATCTCCCTGCATTTCGTCAATTAAGGCGCCTATCGCATCAGGAGCTACTCGTGGTTCCAAATCCCGCAGTTCTTTTTGGTCTAACCACCTGACTTTAGATCCTAGTTCTGATTGCCGCCATGGCAATGTTGCTTTTAGTTGGCTTGATTCTGAATCATCAAATGCTAAATATAAAGATGATCTGTATCGAAAATCAAAGTTGACCCCTGTGGATTCTGGAAGTATTTCCGAAAACTCGTTATGAAGTTTCCATCCTTCCCTACCAAGAGGAGCTATGGGATCTGGGATTCCACCAGCACCAATCCCACCATATGCGAATCCTGATGCGTGGCTGCCGATAGCATCCCTCTCAACCACTACGCTTTTTACACCTAGTTTTCCTAGAAGGTAAGCGGTGCTAACGCCAACGATCCCACCTCCTACAATAACTACCTCTGCGGTATCTCCAGTCATTTCTTTACATCTCCAATCTGACTTATCTTATTCCCCGATATTCTCGAAAATAATTCAAGGGGACCTGTTGAACGATGCTGTCTTTATCTGTGTTGGACATATCATTTTCGCGAATTTTGCTCATCAATACTCTATGCGCATGCCAATTTGAGCCCATTGATTTTCTGCAATTCGAATAATGTGCCCTAATATGATTATCAAAATCTAACTCCTGTTGGGTTAAAATTTCTCGTCTATCATGATGTCAAGAACTGAGGGTCTCCCGGAATCAAGAGCCTTCTTTAGTTCAGGTCCGATTTGTTCAGGATCCTCAATGGTTAGCCCTGATACACCTGTTGCCTCGGCCATCCGAGCTAAGTTCAGCGGCAATGGGAAGTCCATACCAATATACTGGCTTTCTGGATTTTTTATGCCAAGTATGTTTTTTTGGTATCTGTCCATGTTCAATTTCAGTATTCGGTAAGATCGATTGTTACATATGGCCCATACTACCGGTATATCCTCGTTTGCGGCTGTCCAGAATCCTTGTACTGTCATCATGGCTGTGCCGTCGCCGATTATGCCAATAACGGGTTTGTCTGGATGGGCTAACTTGATGCCCATAGCTCCTCCAATTCCCCAACCTAGTGCTCCACCACGCTCTGCGAAAATATCCCCTGGTTGTTTGAATTCGAAAGCGCTATGGAGTGCGTCCTTAGACGAAATCGAATCGTCTACAATTATTCCATCTTTCGGGAAAGCAGATGATAACTCGTGCATCATGCGTTCTGGAATCATCGGACGTTGGTTCCATCGTTGTCGGATGCGTTGATCTCTTAATTGGCTTTGCATTGACGTTTCTTGTTCGATTCTCAGTCGGCGTTCTTTGGCTATCCGCGTTGTTCGTCCAGACATCCTCTCTGACAGCACCGAAATCATTTGTTTGAGAGCCATCTTTGGATCGCCATGCACTCCGACATCTGTGGGTTGGCTTTTGCCTATTTCGCGTAAGGCTGAATCTACGTGAACCAATTTGGTTTTAGCGGGCAGATATCGACCTGAAAAATAGAAAAAACCGGGGAAGACGTTTACCCCGATTGCTAATACAATGTCGGATGAAGAGAATAGCTCTCTGGATCCGGGCATTCCTGGGTTAAACCTGCCCATGAACATCGGATGTCTTGTTGGAAAATTCATCTGCCCGTAGGTTGCGGCATATACCTTAATCCCTAAAAGTTCAGCTAGTTGTACAGCTTCATCCACTCCACCAGATTGAGCTAATCTGTCTCCTACCACCATAAAAGGGCTTTTTGATGCAGCCAGAAGCTTTGCTGCTGAATCAACCGCTCGGTGGTCAGGTGTTATCTGAGCAAAGACATTGGGAGAAGCGACTATTTCCATTTCACCTGATTCATCCAAGGCATTAGCAGAAAACCCGACGAATACTGGTCCCATAGGGGGAGTTTTTGCTTCCGTAAAGGCCCGTCTCATGATTCCTG
The DNA here is from genome assembly GCA_009391275.1 of SAR202 cluster bacterium AD-804-J14_MRT_500m. Next base: position 5,200 of record VEXF01000012.1, read on the forward strand.
GTAATTGTTCGGGATGGGTGACTTCTACACTCCATTTAGTGAACAGCTTCGTTAATTCTGGGAGATCTGTCCTGCCTTCCGCGAGCCCTCTTATATCTTTGTTGCCTGATGACAAGATCAGTGGTGTCCCGCCTTCCATGGCGTGTTGCAACAAGCTTATACCGTTTGCTAATCCTGTTTCGATGTGGAGGTTAACGAATGCCGGTTTGCCACTCGCTGTAGCAAGTCCGTCCGCCATTCCCATAGCTACTCCTTCTTGAGTTGCCAAGACATATCGGATCCCTGGGTAGTGTTCCAATGCTTCCATGATTGGACTTTCTGAAGTTCCAGGGTTCCCGAAGACGTATTCCACGCCTTCAGCCTGAAGAACCTCCATCAAAGCTTGCCGACCGGTCATTCTGGACATGCTAGTCACTATCCTCACTAACTGGATTAGGTTGAGGGTCTACCCGTATTTTCCCCACCACCACTTTGCGATGTCGCCTCTCCTGGCAAACCACACATCAGCATGACCCTTAGCGTATTGTATGAATTGCTCCAGAACCTTTGATTTCCCAGGCCGCCCAGTCACTCTCGGGTGAATTCCAACTGACATCATTTTGGGACTTGTTTCACCTTCTTCATATAATTGATCAAAGGTGTCGACTAGGGCTTTGTAATATTCAGTTACGCCGCCTGTTCCACGATAGGTCTTGCCGTCGTTAGTGTCGTAAGAATACGGGACTATCAACCATTTTGTCCCTGAGACACTAATGAAGTACGGGATATCGTCGTTATATGCGTTACTGTCGTATAAGAACCCGCCTTCCTCCACAACTAGCTCCCGAGTATTTAAGCTGTCAGCATATCTGTTGTGCCATCCAATCGGTCTCTGACCGGTGATTCTTCGAATTGTCTCGACTGTCTTTTTTATATCATCGCGTTCAGTATCTCGATCCATTTTAAATGCTTCCACCCAACGATATCCGTGCCCAACGATATCATGGCCTAGACGTATGATCTCTTTCCCGACTATTGGGTTGCGTTCGAGTGCTAAGCCTGTACAAAACCAAGTTCCTTTAACTTCGGCTTTTTCTAAAATCCTTAATAACCTCCATACTCCGACCCTGCTTCCATACTCGAAAAAAGATTCGTTTACTAAGTCTCGTTCATCGATTGGAACCGGGGATGTTACTTCGCCGGTTGGTTCTCGGTGAGGATCTCCATCCAACAACGAATATTCCGAACCTTCTTCGTAGGCCAACACGAGGGAAATTGCTATACGAGCGTTGTTTGGCCATTCAATTTTTGGTGGATTTGGACCGTATCCTACGAAATCTCGTTCCAATAGTTACTCCTTCCATTGCCGGGTTTTAATTTGTACTTTCAGCAACTTGAAACGTTGGTATTTTATTTTATTACAGGCCGAAGGGTCTGCCAACCATGATTGTTAAAGGCTCCTCTATGTATTACCTATCGTCGAATTTACGCCTGTGCTAGACTACTCTTCGCGTTAATATCGATGCATATGAAATACGGGGTCGACTATGTGTGGTATCGGTGGAATCCTTTATAAGCCGGCAAGTGGACAACGGACAGAGTCCGTCGGATCTCAGCTGGTTAATATGTTGGATGCGATGGCCCACCGCGGTCGGGATTCGACAGGAGTGACCGTATCAGGCGAAGACACAGATTGCGATTTCATAGTGCGGATTTGGTCTGATCCCTCAATTGACTACAAGTCTGGATTCAAGCTTGCAGAAGATCGCGTTTCGTCTAACGGCGGTCGCATAGTGGAACATAAAGAAGTTAATGAATATCTTCGACTAGGTATTGAATTCAAGGGAGAAATCAGCATTCTGGCTCGGGAACTCATGAGTATTAGCGGAATAGAAATACACAGTATTGGGAGATCTTCTGAAGTTGTAAAAGACGTTGGTACTGGAACAGATCTTGAACACAGGCATCAAGTTTCTAATTTAAATGGGACGCATGGCATTGGGCACGTTCGTATGGCTACAGAGAGCCGGGTAGACATCACGCACGCTCATCCGTTTTGGGCATATCCGTTTCCTGACATTACGGTGGTTCACAATGGACAGATCACCAACTATCATCGTATGAAGCGTGAATACGTAGATATGGGACATCGTTTTCAGACCGAAAATGATTCCGAGTTGATAGCTGTATATTTGGCGGATCGTTTATCACAAGGGGCATCACTGCAAGAATCTCTAAAAGATTCTCAGAATGATTTGGACGGCACCTTTACTTATTTGGTATCCACTGAAAATGGTTTGGGAGTGGCAAAAGACCAGTGGGCTGCTAAACCATTGGTTCTTATTGAAACTGAACAATTGGTTGCTCTAGCTTCTGAAGAAGTAGCACTTCGTTCTATCTTCCCAGGAGAATTTGAACGTACCGACCCCCAAGAATCAGAGGTCATGACTTGGGCGATCTAGATGCGACTCATCTTACAACGAGGCAATTAAATACCGGTATCAAAGAAATGGTTCAACGTGGGGAGAATGTCAGAGTTCTGAATCCTCAGGCTAGACACAACCTGGCAGTGGGGATACTTCTCCCTGCTAAAATCACGTTTGAAGGAAGTGTAGGATATTTTTGCTCAAGCTTGATGGATGGATGTGAAGTAAGTATCCATGGTAATGCCGGATGGGCACTTGGCGACAATCTGATGAGTGGGAAGATTTCACTGACAGGTAATGCTGGCGCGTCAGCTGCGTGCACGATCAGGGGAGGTGAAATTTTTGTCGGAGGTAATGCTGGCGCTCGTGCGGGTATTTCAATGAAAGGCGGAACCCTCATTGTTAAAGGAAACGCTGGATTTGTGACTGGGTTCATGATGCAAAAAGGCACCATTATTGTTAACGGCGATGTGGGTGAGGGAGTCGGTGACTCGATGTATGAGGGTGTCATTTACGTTGGTGGGGAGATTGGTTCTCTTGGGAGTGATGCTAAAGTTGAAGAACCTTCAGAAGATGACTTGCTTTGGGTTTGGGGCGCTCTAGAGCGGAACGGTGTCACCGAGAGGAAACCTTTTAAGAAAATAGTGTCAGCGAAACGTCTATACCATTTTGACTCTTTGGAGCGTCATGAAAAGAGGGTCATATAATGCCGTATGCCAGACTTAATATTCACTCTTGTGGGGGACAGAATTTATGGTGACAGGTAACAGCCAGATTTGGTCTCCTTGGACCATAGAAGATATTCATACGAAAGCGGATCTAGGGCGTTATCGTATCCGTGGGCTGAGCACTTTTCAAAAGGTAACTCACTTCGATGATCTGACCTTTTTATCTACTGGATTAACGAGATTTCCATTAGAAGGCTACAAAGAAAAGTGCAATACAGCTACGGTGATCGGCCATAGATATGCTGAACAACCTTTAGAGATTGAAACCCCAATTTATATCACTGGCATGAGTTACGGTGCCCTATCTAAAAGTGCAAAAATTGCGTTGGGCAAGGCAGCTGCCATGGTAGGAACAGCCACTTGTACCGGGGACGGCGGTATGTTGGCCGAAGAGAGACAAGCTACTGACAAGTTGATATACCAGGTACTTCCTAGCCGCTACGGGCTAAATCCTCATCACATGGTTACAGCTGATGCGATAGAAATCTGTGTTGGACAGGGAGCCAAGCCAGGCACCGGTGGTCTACTAATGGGTGTGAAAGTCCTAGATCATATCGCGGAAATGCGCGATCTACCGTCAGGGATAGACCAGAGAAGCCCTACCCGTCATCCCGACTGGCTGGGGCCAGACGATTTGGGGATGAAAATTGAACAACTCAGGGAGGCAACGGATTGGCGTGTTCCAATTCATCTTAAATTAGGAGCCTGTAGGGTAAAAGATGATGTCAAACTAGCTGCTAAAGCAGGTGCTGATGCTATAGTCATTGACAGTATGCTAGCCGGAACGGGAGCTTCTGCTGAAGTGCTCTTAGATCATAGTGGAATCCCTACAGTACCTGCAATCGTTCTGGCCCGGGAAGCTCTGCGAGAGATGGGGTTGACTGGTCAGGTTAGCCTGATCGCCTCGGGAGGTATTCGTAGTGGTGCGGATGTGGCGAAAGCACTCGCCTTGGGAGCAGATGCGGTAGCGATCGGCATCGCTGCGCTCGTTGCCCTAAATTGTAACCGAGATATTCCTGAAGCTGATTATGAGAACGAGGTTGGTGTGAAGGCCGGACTCTGCCATCATTGTCAAACTGGGAAGTGTCCTGTGGGAATTACAACACAAGACCCTGATTTGGAGAAGAGGCTTGATCCTGATGAAGGAGCTAATCGCGTCGCCAACTTCATCAACTCCATGACCATGGAGCTAGCGCTAATCACGCGCTCATTGGGAAAAAGCGATGTCAAGAGTTTGGAACCCGAAGATATGGCAGCATTAACATTGGAAGCCTCGGCTATGGCAAGAGTTCCACTTGTTGGTACTGAACGAGTGTTTGGTTGGGACTGACACTATAGATGTGGAATCTTGAATGCACCTGATAATAAAAGATAACAGGTAGGAAGCAGGAAGATGAGTCGCGCGCTTGTGAGATGGTATGTTGCCATTCTTAATATTTCTATTCCCCCACTTGATCATCGAATTTACCGAGAAGGAGGGCAAAGGGAATTATGACGAACAGAGATGAAATCCGCCGTCAATTAGACACTGATGGCGTTAAATATCTTCTGACTCAATTCGTAGATATTCACGGTGCCGCTAAAGTGAAATTGGTTCCCGTTGCAAGCTTCGACGACGTCGTTGATTCTGGAGCAGGATTTGCCGGAGGTGCGTTAAATGGGATGGGCCAAGGGCCACATTCGCATGACATGTTAGCCAAAATAGATCTGGACACATATACCCCTCTTCCGTGGGATCCAGAAGTTGCTCGATTCGCTAGTGACCTTTTCGTGGATGATCTGCCACATCCATACTGCCCTCGCCAGAATATGAAAAGGATCCTGAACTCGGCGCGTGAACGTGGATTCGTTTTTAAAGTGGGAATTGAACCCGAACATTTCCTTGTTACAAGGACTGGGAAGAACGAAATTTCTATCTGGGATCCATCTGATACAGACTCCCTTGAAAAACCTTGCTATGACTTCAAAGGAATATCGGGAGTGATGGGTTATCTTCGTGAAATGATGGATGGCTTGAATGGTCTTGGATGGGGTGTATACCAGTCAGACCATGAGGACGCCAATGGCCAGTTCGAGATCAATTTTCATTATGACGATGCGTTGGTCACGGCGGATCGGTATACGTTTTTTAAAATGATGACGAGTCAGGTGGCACGCAAATTCGGCGCCATAGCCACTCATATGCCAAAACCTTTCTCGAATAGGACGGGTAGCGCGGGGCATATTCATTTCCACGTCGCTGATGTTAATACTGGAAACAACCTTTTTCTAGATATGGATGATCCACGGGGGCTTGGCCTCTCCCAAGCTGCCTATCACTTTATAGGGGGCATATTGGATCACGCTCCAGCTCTATGTGCGGTTAATTCACCTACGGTGAATTGCTATAAACGACTCCAGGTCGGATCTGCCCTGTTGGGTTCACGCTCGGGGTTTACATGGACTCCTGCCTTTATCTCCTATGGTGACAACAATCGTACCCAAATGATACGCACCGCAGGGCCTGGACATCTTGAAGAACGGACTATGTCGTCTGGTTGTAATCCCTATCTCGCTTTTTCCGCTTATTTGAACGCTGGATTAGATGGTATAGATCGAAAACTGGATCCAGGAGAACCGTTTTTAGGTAACCTGTACGATTTGGGGTTAGATAAAATCCAGCAAAGCGGGATACGGCTTCTACCACAGACATTAAAAGAAGCAATTCTGGAACTAAAGTCTGATTCGGTTATACAAGACGCGCTAGGACCTATATATGAGGAGTTTACGGCATTGAAAGAACAGGAATGGCGCGACTATCATCGACAGGTTTCAGATTGGGAGATTGATCGTTACCTTACACTCTTCTAGGCAATGGGAGGAAAACGCTGGCTTTTTTAATCGCTTGTCCTAATTGCGGCGAACGTAGCGCTTACGACTTTACATTCGGCGGTGAAGCGCAAACTCGTCCTGCACCTGATGATTCTGCGGCAGATTGGACCAAGTTTCTTTACTACCGCTCTAATCTACCTGGTACACAGCGCGAATGGTGGTATCACAGATTTGGATGTCGCCGATGGCTCATGGTGGAGCGTGATTCCGTGACCAACAGGGTAGATAGAACATTCTGGCCAAATAGCTCTAACAACGGATAGGTATATGGCGGGATTTAGATTACCAACTCGGCTCTCGGAAGTGATAGACCGTTCGCATGCCGTTTCATTCTCGTATGACGATCGGCGAGTAATGGGTTTCCAAGGAGATACTATAGCTTCTGCGTTATATGCATCTGGTGTAGATGTGCTCAGCCGGAGCTTTAAATATCACCGTCCGCGTGGTCTTCTTTGCTGCGTTGGCCGATGCCCAAATTGCATGATGAACGTGGATGGAACTCCAAATGTGAGATCATGCACTACCCCTGCTATTGACGGTGTATTAGTACGTCATCAGAACGCCTGGCCGTCGCCTGAGCATGATGTTCTATCTTTTTTGGATAGGTTGGACAGGTTTCTTCCAGTTGGCTTTTACTATAAGACTATGATCAGACCAAAATTTTTATGGCATCTTTGTGAACCGATCATACGTCGCCTCGCGGGACTTGGAAAAGTCGACCCAGATCATCGTGACGCAACTGTATATCAACACCGCAACCTGTTTGCAGACGTAGTGATAGTTGGAGGAGGCCTTGCGGGTTGCACTGCAGCAATCCGCGCCGCGACTGCTGGGCTCCGTGTGGTATTGGCTGATGATCAACCATCACTAGGTGGCCATACCCGATATCATACACGGCCCATCACCGATACTGGCGAATATGCAGATTTACCAGGCTTTGAGGTGGCACTACTGCTAGCACGCAAGATTGATGCTTTTCCTAATATAACGCTCCTAAGTGGTGCTTCAGCTTACGGATTGGATGAAGGGAATTCTCTGGCTGTTAATTGCGGCACTGAAGCTGTGAAAGTGCGGTTTAAAAACTTGATCCTTGCTACTGGTGCCCAAGAAGTGCCTCTGGTCTTTTCTAATAACGATCTTCCTGGCATTATTCTCGGATCCGCAGCGTTAAAGCTGATTAACATGTACGCTGTGTCACCTGGGCAGAGAGGTGTTGTAGTAACCGCTAACGATCATGGCTTGACTGCTGCGTTGGAGCTTCTAGATGCAGGTGTTAATGTGGTCACAGTAGCAGATTCTCGCCCACAGCCTACCAACTTTGGGTTCCAAGACCAACTTCGGAGTCGTGGTGTGGACGTGTTATCGGGATTTACCATACGGTCCGCAAGAGGTTCTGGAGGTGTTTCTGAAGCTCAACTCGTCCCCGTTGATGATTCATCATCCGGGAACTCCGAGGTCGTTGTCCCGTGCGATTTCATTGTTGTGTCTGTAGGATTCGACCCGATCACATCGTTGATTGCACAGGGTGAATCTGCTGTTAGCTACGACTCTTGTTTGGGCGAGTCCGTTCCTCAACGCTTGGAAGACAAATATTTTGCTGTCGGCGACGTTACGGGTATTCACGATGCTGGTATAGCTGTTGACCAGGGCGACCTTGCAGCTTTAGAGATTGTTTCTACGGTTAACATTGAATCGCACGATTACAAAACTCAGGACATCGCAGACTTGAAGTCTTTGGTATCCGAAAAAGAACGATTGTATCGAACCAATCTGACGGAGAATGACAACCGGGTCATGGAAGGAGGGAAAGGAAAGAAGTTTGTATGTATTTGTGAGGACGTAACTGAGAAAGATATCCACTGGGCGATTGCTGAGGGATTCGACGAAATGCAAACCCTCAAACGTTACAGTACGACCTCTATGGGTCCCTGCCAAGGCAAAATGTGTTTGAAATCCCTCTCAGCAATTTGTGCTCTGGGGACGGGGAAGACTATATCGGAAACGGGGACCACTACATCTAGGCCCCCATCTCAACCAGTGCCAATGGGCGTGATTGCTGGACCTGGTCATATGCCTGTCAGGCTTACCCCAATTCATCATCGCCATATTGAGTTGGGCGCGGAAATGGTAGAAATCGGGGAGTGGAAACGGCCGCATTCTTACGGATCTCCACAAGACGAAGTGATGGCCGTTAGAGAACGGGTTGGGATAATAGATGTTAGCACTCTAGGGAAACTAGATGTTCAAGGTGAGGATGTCCCATGGCTTATGGATCAAGTTTACACTCATAATTTCTCCAATCTTCGACCTGGCAGGGTGCGTTATGGGTTGATGTGTTCTGATGCAGGGATAATATTGGACGATGGCACAGTGACCCGTTTGGATCAGGATCATTACTATGTAACTACAGGAACTGGCAACATTGATTTGGTTGAGCAATGGTTCCGATGGTGGACTTCAGGTATCAGGAATTGTGTCCACGTAGCCAATGTTACCCATGGTTTTGCCGCTATAAATATAGCAGGGCCAAAAGCTCGGGAAACACTTTCTAAACTTACAAATATTGATTTATCGACTGATGCGTTCCGATACATGAGTAGCACTTCTGGATATGTGGCAGGCATACCTGCTCTTATAATGAGGATAGGGTTCGTTGGGGAAACAGGTTGGGAAATTCATGTTGCCGCTGAATACGGAGAATCTTTATGGGATGCTCTTTTGGATGCTGGACTTGGGTTCGGCATCATGCCGTTTGGGGTTGAGGCACAGCGTGTTCTTAGGCTGGAAAAGAAACATATAATTCCTGGTCAGGACACCGATGTTGTTACCAATCCGCTAGAAGCAGACATGTCTTGGGCAGTCAAATTTGATAAAGCTGACTTTATTGGACGTAGTGCTTTGAAAGAGATAAGAGACCGAGGATTACGTGAAAAATTAGTTGGGTTTGTTATGGAGAATGATCAAATTCCAAGTGATGGCGTACCAGTTCTCAGGCATGGTCAACCTGTTGGTAAAGTCACCAGTGCTAGGATGAGCCCTACTTTGGGTAAAGGCTTTGGTTTGGCGTGGGTGCCAATAGATTTGGCTGATGACGGTACTCGTTTGGATATTCAATTTGGGGATCGAATTGCATCAGCGGTTGTCCAGGATGCTCCAGTTTATGATCCTGACGGCAAGCGTCTCAGAGAGTGATTCACCGTGACTTTCACTGATATATTTATCGAAACCTGTCAAATCAGTCATACGACACTATTCGGGAATATGTGTAATTGAGCACCGCGGTGATAATTTCAAGATGTATCATTTGCGGCCATGCTTCGGACACGGCTTTGTTGGATGGGCAACGGCCAGTCTTTCTTAGGGCAATCGTGGAGAGTATGGTTCGATGAAATCACTGCTCAGACGCTCCCCGATGTATCACCTGCATCGTATGAGTGGTGCCACGGTATCTGACTACTCAGGCTGGAGCCTGCCGTCCTCTTATACAACTCTAGAGGAGGATTTTGAGAGGCTGATGAAAGTTGGAGGTATTTGTGATATTAGCCACTACGGTAAGCTAAATGTACAAGGCAATGATGTCTTCAACGTTCTTACATCAAGGTTAAACCTCGATTCAGATTTATGCGTTGGGAGTTCACATTCCAGCAATCTGTTAGTCAATGGTAATCCGACGGGAGAAAATGTCGTCGCAACGGGCTTGGCCTATGATGAGGCGCTAGTTCTCACCCGACCAGGTAAGGTGTCATTAGTAGTTAAAGCGTTAGAATCGTCATCTGAAAATTGCGTTCATCTAGTAGATTATACGTCGTCATTGGCTGGGGTCATTATTGCCGGATGTCGGTCACGCAGCATGTTGTCACGCATAGTGGAATATGATTTGGATGATTCTGTCTTTCCTAATGGTGCCTCTGTCCAATGTAAGGCAGCCGAAGTTCACGTGATAATTATCCGGAGTGACCTTGGCGAACTTCCTGCTTTCCAAATATATATTACTAGAGATTTCGGGGAATATTTTTGGAATGCTCTCTTACATGCTGGAGTGTCAGACGGGATCAGCCCCGTAGGTCTTGAGTCTGTGATGCGGCTAGGCTGATGTTAAGGTTGATCTTGTTTTGGTGTGAGGAGTGGGTTAAGTGGTATTAGGAAAATATGTCGTACTGTGGGATGGGTTTGTCGAGCAAATGCTGGCAAAACGACGGTTAAAAGTTCATCTAAGAAATCAGACAGATATTTAGGCTAATAGGAGCGTTCGGATATACTATGCTGCGTCTTTTCAGAAAAGATAGAATGTGGAAATACCATGACCTTAACCGCCGTTATGATGTTTTAATCATCGGAGCGGGCGTGCACGGTCTGGCCACAGCTTTTTATCTTGCCAAACGTGGGATTACAAACGTTTGTTTGGTGGACAAAGGGTACCTTGGTGGTGGGGCCAGCGCGAGGTCAACCGCAATATTGCGTGCTACGTATGTAACCCCTCAAGGGATCTCATTTTTTTATGAAAGTCTGAAATTGTACGAAGAGTTGGCGCAGGAGCTTGATTACAACCTCCTTTTTAGTCAATTTGGTCGCCTTGAACTCGCTCATACAGAGTCAGCAATATATGCAGCTAGAATACGAGCTGAGTTCAATCGAGCTATGGGAGTTGATAGTCGCATAGTCGGACCCGACGAGATCAAACATATTGTTCCGCCTTTGGATATGCGCAAAGGAAAAGACCTGCCGGTGCTAGCAGCGTTATTTCATCCCCCAGCCAGTGTGATCCGTCACGACGCAGTAGTCTGGGGTTACGCCCGAGCGGTTGATTCACTAGGTGCCCAAATTCATCCTCATACTGAGGTTACGGGATTTTTAACAGATCGTTATGGACATGTTTCAGGTGTGAGGACTAATCGAGGAGATATCGAATCAGGCGTTGTTGTGAATTGTACAGCCGCTTGGTCCTCATCGATCTGTGAGATGCTGAATCTTAAACTGCCTATCGTTACACATCCTCTTCAAGCTTTTGTGACCGAGCCAATCAAACCGTTTCTCTCTACCGGAATTTCTTCCACCAATCTACACGTATATATTTATCAGACTGATCGCGGGGAATTAGTGGTTGGTGGTGCAGTGGATCACTACCCGACTTATAGCCACAGGTCTACGAATTTTCGACTGGAAGATTTGGTGTCCCACGCCCTAAAAATGTTCCCATCTCTTTCCACGGTAAATGTTCTGCGTCAGTGGACTGGGTTATGTGATATGACTCCAGATTACGCACCAATAATGGGAGATGTCCCAGGTGTAAACAGATTTCTTCTCAATTGCGGTTGGGGCACATACGGTTTCAAGTCCGCACCTATCGCCGGTAAGTCTATGGCTGAGTTAATTGATACTGGGCTGGTGCCCGATCTTATAAAACCGTTCTCGATAACGCGATTTGATGACGGCCGACTGATCAACGAAAAAGGTGCGGCATCTTCCGCAGCGCTTCATTAACCGAAAGGAGCAGACGTGAATCAAGAAATTCATTACACACCTGCTAACGAATTGGCAAAACACATAAGAGAAAAAAAGATTTCACCGGTTGAAGTTGTACAAGCCCACTTAGATCGAATAGATGCCCTGAACTCTAAACTCAACGCTATCGTTCTATTTGGGCAAGATCCGCTAGGTAGAGCGAAACAAGCTGAAGATGCTGTCATGAGTGGTAGAGATTTAGCGCCGCTGCATGGAGTTCCATATACTCTTAAAGATTGTGTGCAGGTAGCAGGTATGCGCACAACTTTGGGATCTAAACTTTTCGACAACTATATCTCTGATGTCGACTCTACGATTTACTCTAGACTTAATAATGCAGGAGGGATACTTCTAGGCAAAACAAATATGCCTGAGTTTGCCCTCTGGTGGCAAACAGATAATTTGCTTTGGGGTCTCACTCCAAACCCATGGGATTTTGATCGAACATCCGGTGGTTCTAGTGGAGGTGAGGCCTCGGCGATTGCGTGTGGGCTGTCGCCGTTGGGTGTAGGTACTGATCTAGGGGGCTCTATAAGGCAACCGGCATCTTTTTGTGGGCTCGCCGGCTTGAAACCTACACTGGGCAGAGTCCCGTATACCAATATACTTCCACAGGCAATTTTCAGGGCGATTCATGTTGGGCCCATGGCTCGCAATGTAGCTGATGTCGCGTTGGAACTTTCTGTCACCGCTGGGCCAGATGGGTTCGATACTTTTGCTCCTCCGGTTCCTGTGCCGAACTACACGGATCTAGATGTGCCGCTTGATGGTGTTAAAGTTGGCTGGAGTTCCACTATGAATCTACCAACCGATCCGGAAGTACAAAATGTAGTCCGGCAAGCCGCTAAGGCATTGAAAGATGCTGGGATGGACGTTGAGGAGACGGAAATACCGGCCATGGCGGAGAACGACGCTGGTTTTATTTCTACAATCACTTACCTTACCGAAGGCAAACAAGCTCTTCTTCCAATAGTAAAAGGGCGTGAAGATGATTTAACGAGTCTTCTAAGAACACGATACATAGAGAGCCCTGATCAGAAGTTTGGCGATTACCTTGAGGCCAATCTTAAATGGGATGCACTGAAACAAGGGGTTGGAGCATGGTTCACACGTTATCAGCTTTTCCTTTGTCCAACCGTACCTATGACTGCCTATCCACATCAGCAAAGAGGTTTTAACCTGGAGGGCGAGGAAATGCCTAGCAGACATGCTCTCCGCGCCACAATGCCTTGGGATCTTACCGGTTCTCCTGCTATGTCAGTGCCGTTTGGTATGAGTTCGGATAATTTACCCATTGGTGTACAACTTGTAGGCAGGCATTTTGATGAGCTGACGGTCCTCCGAGCCGCAAAAGCGTTGGAAGATAGGTTTGGAGAATATCGTAGACCCCCGGTAGGCTAGGGCGTGCACACCTAGTTGTTTGTATTGTCCAGCGATAGTGGCAACTGGAATTCTCCTTGAAAATTCCGGATTCCTACTCCCACCAGGCGGAATTTTCTGCCGGGTAATAGTTCTTTTCGTAGTAGCTTGTGTGCTTCGTCCTGGATAGTTTGAACTTGGTTGGTCGGCGCAACTAACGTGGTTTGACGTGTGAATGTCGTAAAGTCTGACAGGCGAAGTTTTAGGGACAATGTCTTTCCGCGGAGTTCGTTTTTATAAAGAGCATCCGCTACGTCCTGCGATAGATTATCGATTATAGTGAGAAGATCACGTTCGTTATCTATGTCGGTGATCATCGTTGTTTCAGAACTAACCGACTTCCGATCCCGGCCTGACGACACGGGACTCAAGTCAATTCCAAGGGCTCTGTCTTTAAGTTCTTTAGCACGTTTCCCGTAATGTTTTATGAGCCATTCGTCTTCTGCATCGGCAAGATCACCAATCGTCCATATGCCATTCTCATGAAGTGATTCAGTGGTTTTGGGTCCAACTCCCCACAACATCTCTACTTCAAGGGGAGATAGAAATCCTGATTCTTCTCCAACCGGTACGAGAAGAAGTCCGTCTGGTTTCCCAAGTTGGGATGCGATTTTGGCCACGGATTTAGATACACCACCTCCAATGGTGATATCTAGATCCGTCTGATATCTCACTTTTCTTTTGAGTGAATTGGCTATGGTTTCTACCCGTTCGGGAGATCCTGCTGCACTGATGTCTAAATATGCTTCGTCGAGCGATAGTGGTTCTACTAGAGGCGTCGTGTCTTTGAATAATCCCATGATTGTTCGAGATACGTCTCGGTATCGGTCAAACCTCGCAGGGACCCGTACCAGGTTAGGGCACAATCTCAGGGCAGTTGCCATTGGCATAGCTGAATGTATACCGAATTTCCGCGACTCATAACTAGCCGCGGCAACTACACCTCGAGATCCTGCAGACCCTCCAACAACTACCGGTTTGCCTTTCAATTTTGGGTTATCCCGTTGTTCTACCGACGCATAGAAGGCATCCAAGTCTGCATGAAGAATGTAACGAAAATTGTTCACTAGTATCAGGGCAAAATCTCCGATTTGTTCACCCTCCGCCCGTCCGTTCTGCGTCTACTCCACCACCATTGTTTTCGACGCCATCTTTCCAACGTACGATCCTGTCTCCGTAGATCATAGGGACGACTGAACCAGTTCGCGGTTTGAACGTATACGTCAGCATCCTCGGATAAAAGTAAGCGGTCCTGAACCAATTTGTCGACAGCCACAGCAACCATTCTGAGATATCTCCAACGTGTTCCGTATCGTTCGTTCCATGAGGGTCTTGGATCTTGTGAACGCAATCTTGCTTCTCGGAATCTTTCTAACGGGAAAAAGCTTCCTTTGAGATCATCCATGGCTTCAGAGGCCCAATCTTCCGGTCGGAAATTCCAACCGGTATATGTAGCTAGTGGGACCGAAATGTCTGGCGTTCTGATACCGGCAACCTCGTTGCCATCACCATCTATTTCCGGGACTAGCACTGTGTATTCTCTGGAAAGATCCTCTTCAGGGGGTTCCAACGATACGATTCCGTTTTTGAAATCTGGGCCGAAGTTTTGAACGAATAGTCTACTCGCTACTACGGGGCATTTTGAGTTTGGTATCTTGGGGAAACTTTCAGCCACCTCATAAGCAGGTTTCAAGGTTTGGGAAGATCTGGTGGGTATCCGACTTTCTGGTGGTTCAACGTCATCCGTAGCCCAGGAATCCAGGGCTTCAAGCAACGCCCGATGTATCGTTGTGATGTTGTGGGGATTGGTTAAATGCCGGTGAGGTCCAGTCTCTGGCGGGTCGTGGGGCTGGTTACTGTGTTGTGTCCCAGCGTACATGTAGATACGGACGTTATCAGGTTCAACTAAGTCGTGCCCGGAAGTGGTGGTATGTGCTAACGAACCACGCCTTTCCCAGTATTCAGCTGAAGTTTGCGTGTGAAACAATAAAGGATCGCTTTCAGGACGTTTCATGATTCCGTCTGTTGTTCCTGTTAAATGATCTGTGGTAGTCGAATACGCGAATGGGAACTGATCAGATGGGTAAGTGTGATCAGTTTGTTGACATGGATATCTTCCAGGTTGGGAGAATCTTCCGTTTAGCCAGATTCGTCCAGCTCCGGCAACGTGCGGCCATACCGCATCGAACACTTTCTGGCTGTTAGAGCCTTGGTTATAACCTCTATAGATAAACTCTCTGAGAAAACGACCACTTTGGGATATTCCCCAGGCATAAACTTTTTCTGTCCGAGTTCCCCTTTCGACTAAGGGATTGGGTTGCATATTATCATCAGATGTCCCGTCCCGCAGGAAGCCAACGAAATCGCGTACCGCCAGGAACCCGAGTCCTAGTACCGTAGGATTTTTCCCCGGGTATATTAGTTCATAAATCCAGCCAGGATTGAACCCTGAAGGGAAATAGCAGTGTGTGCTCGAGGGTTCTAATTTACCAGCATAGTTGTATTTTGCGAATTGCCAGGATTCACTGGAAATCTCGGTTCTTTCATCGTATGGATAGTGTCGGTAGGTAAACGTGGACTGCGAAGTGTCAAGTGAGGTCGCCTCGTAACTTTCGGTGTAGTCATTTCCACTCAAGGGAATACAAGTGATAGATTCTTCTCCTGGAACGTATTCCAAACGAACAGGCCCAGATATTTCACTGGATGTTTCATATGCTTTGGGTACTGACAAAGTCATTCTGTTATCGCCTGCAAAAATGTCCCCTTGCCAGCCACACCAGACGATTGTGTATCCGCGGAACATCAGGAATCCGTTACCCGCATCTGAAAGATCTTGGGGTTGGTTGGTTTGTATTGCGTCATTAAAGTATTGCAATAACCGTTTATTCCCTCTGTTGCATACTTCGAAGATGATTCTACGGTTTCCTTGCTTTAGTTCGAGTGGTTTCAAAATGCAAAAATCGGTTGAATATTGCACCATCCCTTGTTCGTCCCTCGGTGCTTTGTCGAGATCTACTACCATATGGTTGCTGATGTCATCTGGATCTAAACTGAAATGAACGATGCCCTGCAGTTGTTCATATGGACCGATTGAGCCAAAACTGAATCCACTCGCGAAAATGTTCCTGTGCTTGATATCGAGTTTAATTTGTGTGGCGCTCATATATCACCCGGTGCTAAGTTTTTCTGATAGTGGTTCTGATAGCATGTTGTTGATCTTAACAACGCACATATAAACAGATCTTGGATACCGAAATCCCTCTATGCGATAGCGGCCGGGATCCGAAATACCTGGATTACGGTTGGAGTCCCGGGCATTGCATCTGTGCCCAGAATGGTAGTTAAAAGGCGATAATTGCGACCTAAGGTATTGATACAAGTGAAGAATGTTGGGATATCACCACCGTTATATTTTTATCCCATATAATCTGGCCGCATTATCTCTGGTTATCTTCCGCTTAATATCTTCTGATACCCCGTCGAAGTTACGCTTTATGTACTCTTGAGATCTTGGCCAACTGCTTTCCCAATGTGGGTAGTCGTTAGACCACATATAGTTGTCTTCACCTATGATATCCGTGTTTTTCAGCCCGATTGGATCGTCTATAAAGTCAGCGAACACGTTTGCCCGAAAATATTCGCTGGGTTTCTTTTGGGGAGTGATGTCGGGATTTTCGTGTCGCATACGGTATTTGTCGTCCGCTAGCCAAAGAAAGTGGGGCACCCAGCCTATATCGAATTCGGCTAGCACGACCTTCAGGTCCGGAAATCTATCGAACACCCCGTAATAAATCATTTGTGTAAGCGATCTTTGGGCGGCGTGATGGAGGCATGCATGCCGGAACCTTGGATGCAAAGTAGAGTCTTCAATTCCGTATCCGGTGAAGGCGTGTAAACTGATGGGTGTTCCATTAGATTCAGCCTCTGCCCATAGTGGATCATAGATACGTTGGTTATATCCTAGGTCCTCTGGAGGATATGAAATAACTACGATCCCACGTAATCCTATTTTTGCGCAACGTCGAATTTCTAAAACAGCTTTATCTATGTCCCATATTGAGACCAAGCCTAATCCAATTAGGCTATTGGGGGCGTACGAACAAAATTCAGCCAGCCAGTCGTTGTAGACTCTAAATAGATCTTGCTGAAGTTCCGCATCTCTTACTGTAAATAATCCCAATGGGTAAGTTGGGTACATAACTTCCGCTACAGTACCGTCCTTTTCCATGTCTTTAAGTCTTGCAGATGGGTCGTAAGAGCCTGGGAACCGATTTTGATAGCTAGCTGTTTTTAGGTGTTCCGCAATTTCGTCATAGCTGTCACGGCTCGGCCCAGCGAAAAATCCCTCTACCGCTGTTACTATGGGTTGGTCTTGGAATACCCAGAATTCTCCTTCTCGATTTTCTGGATTTCTGACGACCCTTGGTGCCACATCCCGGAATTTTTTCTGCATACGCTCAACGTAAATTTCTGATGGTTCCAGGACATGGGAGTCTGCTGAAATGACCTTTTCTATTGTCATGGCTCTTCTCCATTTACTGAATATTTGTTATCCCAAGGATAGTTGGTATTGAGTTGTAGTCTAGTTAAGCCTATTAACTCTAGTCAATCCACACTTCAGTTAATTCACCAGCGCGATGTCCTTGTAAAAACAAACCGGGTGTCTATCAAACACATTGGCATATTTCAGTTAAGCTGAATTTAGAGGAGATGAGGTTCCATGCTATACTCCGGTTCTACCCGTTACCAGAATTTGAACATGAGGTGACGAAATGGAAGTCTCCAAAGAAACCCTTAAGGCGATCGCCCAAGAATTCCACGGGATCGAAATTTCTGATGATGAACTCGATATTGTTTTGCCAGAGGTGCGCGGATACGTCTCAGCAATGAGGTCATTAGACGACTTAGATCTTTCGGATGTCATGTCAGCACGTCTTTTAAAAGTCAAAGAAGGAGATGAATCGTGATGACGGACTCCGATATCATAAAACTTACGATAGAAGAATTAGCACCTAAGATAAAAGAACGGAAAATCTCACCGGTCGAGGTAGTTGATGCATCCTTGGCTCAAGCTGAACGCATGCAACCTATCCTGAACTCGTTTATCACTATTTTGGGAGATCGGGCAAGACAACGAGCAAAAGAACTAGAAGATTCTTTGATGAAAGGGAATTATCTGGGCCCATTACATGGAATTCCTATAGGAATCAAAGACAATCTTTCGACGGCTGGTATACGCACAACTGTTGGATCAGTAGCTTTATCTGGTTATGTTCCAGATGAAAACGCACATGTGGTAACTCTCTGCGAAGAGGCAGGAGCAGTCGTAATCGGTAAGGAGAACCTCGAAGAATTCGCCGCTGGCGTTACATCTAATAATTTACACTACGGTGCGGTACATAACCCCTGGGGTCTGGACCATGTTCCCGGCGGATCCAGCGGTGGTGGCGGAGCAAATGTTGCAGCTGGAGTAACATTTGCGTCCTTAGGGACTGATCTTGGTGGATCGGTGAGATTGCCCGGCACCTTTTGTGGGCTAGTTGGGCTTAAGCAAACTTTTGGGCGCGTAAGCCAAAGAGGCCTTCTGGTAACCAGCTTTAATGGGGACCACATTGGCCCAATGACACGTACCGTTGCTGACAGTGCCTTGATGTTGCAAACCATAGCAGCGTATGACCCTTTGGATCCTAGTAGCGTACCTGTTACACCAAGTGATTATATATCCGACATGAGGGGGGGGCTTCAAGGGCTTAAAATGGGGATTCCTTCGAACTTTCATTTTGATCAGGTCGATCCGGAAGTAGAAGCTTCAGTACGGGCGGCTATCAGTGCCATAGAAAACTTAGGAGTCGCGTCTACAGATATAACTATCCCGACATTAGAATACGCTGCTGCTATCAGGAGTGTGGCCATAGCCGATAGCTTCGTAGCCCATGAACCTTATATCAAAACTCATCGCAAGGATTATGGTCCTACTGTTCTATATAGGATTCTCGGAGGCCAGTATATCCGTGCTGTGGATTATTCTAAAGCTCTAAAGGCTCAGAGATTGCTCAAAGAAGATCATATACAGGCGCTTCAAAAGGTCGACTTTATAGTAACCCCAACCGCACCTATAGTTGCCCCTAGAATAGACTCAGATACATTTCTTCTGGGAGGACAGAGTTTTCCTGTGAGAGGGCCTGGCTCAGGAGAGATATCCAGAAATACTAGTGTGCACAATGCAACTGGATTACCAGCTATAACAGTCCCCTGTGGGTTTAATTCAGAAGGTCTTCCCATTGGGCTGCAAATTATAGGTCGAGCTTTTGAGGAATCATTGATTTTCCGTGTCGCCCACGAATATGAAAAAGTGGCTGGCGTGAAGGGGCTCTTCCCGAAGGTCGCAGGCGTATCTCTATAGATTGAGCTATAAAAACCGGTACGGAACACTACGAAATTTTTGAATAAAGGACTGTTTATGGATAGTGATCTAACCGACGAAATTACCCGCGAAGATGTAATGCGGTTATCCAAAATAGTAGGTGTCAATGTTTATGAGACTGAGATTGATGAGGTTACTTATCGTCTCGCCGCACTTCAACGAGAGCTACGAAAGTTGGATAATTTAGATCTCAGAGATGTGGAAGCGATCCCGTTATTCCACAGACGAGGAGAATAATATGACTACCACTGGGCCCGTTAGTTGGACCATCGCATCGCTTGCGAAAGAGTATTCTGAGAAGAGTCTTAGCCCAGTTGAGGTAACTCAAGCTTACCTAGATCGTATCGATGAACATAATGGGTCTTTGGGTGCTTTCATAACCGTAACAGGGGATCAAGCGTTAGCCGCCGCACGCGAAGCTGAGAAAGAAATTGGGCAAGGTCTCAACAAGAGCCCATTGCATGGCGTCCCGATGGCAGTTAAAGATCAGTTTTGGACCAAAGGTGTCCGAACAACCGGGGGTTCCCGACTTCTATCTGATTTAATTCCAAATCAGGATTCGACTCTTGTGAAGAAGCTAAATACTGCCGGAGTAGTGTCCTTAGGGAAACTCAACATGGCGGAATTCGCTTTGGGGGGTACCAGGGAATATCCGTACGGCCAGCCCAGAAACCCATGGGATCTGGATCGGAATCCTGGAATGTCGAGCGCAGGATCAGGGATTGCCGTGTCGGCCTCCTTAGCTGCTGCAACCATAGGAGAAGACACCGGTGGTTCTGTTCGTTTGCCAGCTGCAATGTCAGGCGTCGCTGGTCTTCGCCCTACGTATGGACGTGTCAGCCGGTTTGGGATGTTAGCTGGTTCCTGGTCTCTAGATATTGCTGGTCCACTGACTCGGACTGTAGAGGATTGCGCCCTAGTTATGAACGCCATAGCAGGATACGATAGTCTTGATTCTACAAGTGCTAACGTTCCAGTACCCGATTTCACGGCTTCACTGAAAAAAGGGGTTCATGGACTTAAGATCGGGTACATTCAGGAGATGATGGACCCTGCCATAAATGACGCTGAAGTGCATAAAGCTATAGAATCAGCTTTGGCCGTATTTGCCGAACTAGGGGCACGTGTGCAAAGAATATCTATTCCTCTCGCTCCATTAGCCGCACCAATAGCTATAGCGATTCTCGATACGGATGCCGCTGCGGTTCAACGGGAGGATCTTCGTTCTAAGCCCGATTTATACGATGCCGCTACGCGGATGAGATTGCAAGCCGGAGCTATGATCCCTGCGCACTGGCAACTTACAGCACAAAAAGCCCGAGGGCGTCTTCGTGAGCAAATGATGAACGCTATGGAGTCAGTTGATGTGCTGGTTTCCCCAGTCAGCGGCCCTGCTCCCGAGATAGCCGCCGATAATCGACCCTTTAGTAGCACCGAAGATGTTGTTGCGCGTCAGTTCGGAGCAAGATCATATACCACTATCCACGCCCTTGCTGCTCTCCCTGCTATCAGCATTCCTTGCGGATTTACTGAGGGTAAATTACCAATCGGCATTCAAATAGGGGGACGGCCATTCGATGAAGTAACGGTTCTTCGGGCTGCTGCGGCTTATGAACGTGCAACCAACTGGCACTTGCAGCGTCCGTCGTTGTAAAGCGGCACTACGGTATCCAATACGTCATGTTCATATAATCTGAATCAATCCAAGGAGTTAACTCATGCCACGAATACCTTCAGTGACTAGAGAAGATCTTAGTTCTGATGATCAAGCTTATTATGACCAAATTGTTGAGAAAAGAGGCCGAGCTGCCGGTCCATACGGAGTGATGCTTCATAGTCCTAAGTTGGCAGGCCGGATGGGAGCAACTGGTTCTTATCTTAGATTTGAATGCGAAATAGAAAACATCTTAAAAGAAGTGGTGATAATGACCACAACTCGCGAGGCGCGGGCTCAATATGCATTTACTGCGCATGAACGTTTAGCCAGAGAAGCAGGAGTTTCAGAAGCAACCATAAAGGCCATTACAGATGGTACTGCGCCGGTGGGACTTTCTGGAGATGAGGCTTTGTTGGTTAACTACACGCAAGAATTGTTGCGGAATCATTCTGTTAGTTCCTCTGCGTTTGACGCGGTGAAAGATCGGTTTGGAGAGCAAGGAATCATTGATATCACAGGGTTGATTGGACACTACTTATCAGTGTCCCAATTTCTCAATGCTTTTGAGGTAGAACTTCCCGAAGGGATGACTCCAGTCCTGCCTGTTTGATTTGTGGTAGGCTTTAGCCCGACGGATCGGTAAATGTCAGTATTGCCTGGGGATTCTGCACTAATATTTTGTGTACGGCGTCCTCTGAATATCCTCTTTTACGCATCCTTGGCGCTATGTGATCTAGGATGTAGTAGTACCCATGTCCTCCGTATGTTTCGAGCCGATGTTTCGAACATATATCATGCGCAACCACCACTTTGTCCCCATATCCTTGATCGCATATCCAAGAGATGTCATCCATTTTTTTCGCATCATTAGGCAGGTCTATGTTCGGATTCAAAGGATAGAAAGATTCTTCTCGTCCAAAAAGATCCCATTCCATATAACAACCGGATCGTGCGATTTCCCCTAGTGTGGTTTGTTTGAAGACCGTCCGATCCAAATGCCCCATGATGGTTCGATTTAGGTGAGCCCCCGAGTCTCGAAGGACTTCTATTATTTCCAACGGAGAAGTTTCATCTCTACCTGGATGAATCAATATAGGAGCCCCGGTTAGTCTTTGCGCCTTTGCAGATGCCTGTAGGACTTTGCGTTCATTTTTGTCGAGCGGCCAGGAGCAGCCTATCTCACCAATTATCCCAGATTTTATCGGTGTTCCGTCGGCACCGCTTACTATATCCGTCACGATGTTGTGAGTGATATCGGATTCGGAGAGTGAATCCATATCGTGGGGATGGGCCGCTGCTACATAATAGGATGCTCCCATTATGATATTGACTCCCGTTGCACGGGAAATTCGAGACAATCCCAGAGGGTCTCGAGCTATTCCAACGCTAGTTGCATCGACCAGGGAATCTCCTCCAAATTGCTTATAGCGTTCAACTTCTTTTATCGCCGTGTCAACATCGAAAAGATGGCTGTTGTCTTCGTTTGAAGCCCCGTAGTATTTGATTCGGCCAAGTGTTTCTATGGAGACTGGTTTCTCATAAAACTCCCGTTCGCTGGCGGCTTCTTGCTGGTGGCTACTGACAGAGAGGTCTATGAGAAGATGTTCATGGGTTAAGGTAACCCCTAATGCATGAGGATCTATTGTACCTAGCACCGTTTGGATCTTCCCACCGATACTTTTAATAACCACGACGTCCTCCTGGTCTGGGATTATTCTATCTACGTAGAATTTCTATTTTATGGCTGTTTCGCGCAATCGAAGACTAGCTCTTGCATATTCAAGTGTCAATTGGGACTTGGTGTTTGACTTTCATTTAAGCCGTCGCTAGTTTTAACATGCGGTTAACATAGGATGAAAAAAATGGCTGACTCGGGCCGTGCAAATAAAGATTTCATAGGAGTAAGCAGATGGCAGAACTTTTCGACTTAACGGCAACCGAGATAGTTAAATTTGTGCACGACAGGGAATTGTCTTCTACTGACGTCGTTGAATCTTTATTAACTAGAATTGAAGCACTCGAGCCAAAGTTACACGCCTGGGTCGCTGTTGATCGGGAAGTAGCCCTGGCACAGGCTCGAGCAAGAGACGCGGACACAACTTCTAGCGGATTGCTCCAAGGAGTACCTATCGGGTTCAAAGATATTTATCATGTTGCTGGAGTGCATACTACAGCGTGTTCGAAAGTCTACGCTGATTATGTCCCAGACTATGATGCTACTACTGTGGTTTCTAGCCGAAATGCTGGTGCGATTATCCTTGGAAAATCAGTTACCACTGAATTTGCTGCTTTAGATCCCTCTCCTACACGTAATCCCTGGAACATATCACATACTCCTGGTGGGTCAAGCAGTGGCTCTGCCGCAGCTGTGGCTGCTCGTATGTGTCCATTGGCTTTTGGTTCACAGACAGTTGGCTCAGTATTGCGTCCTGCTGCGTACAATGGTGTCGTGGGACTGAAGCCAACTTTTGGGCGAGTTAGTCGCCACGGTGTTGTGCCCTTGGCATGGTCTTTTGATACCGTTGGCTGGATGTCGCGGAGTGTCGAGGATTCAGCTCTTTTACTACAGGTTACCGCAGGACATGATATATCCGACCACACGTCGTCAAAGCTGCCGACTCTTGAATATATCCGAGCATTACGTGATCCGGCCCCTCCTCGAATCGGAGTACTTAAGGGTTATTTCCATGAACATGCAGATCAAGAAACTCGCGATCATCTGGCGTCAATGGTGCGTATGTTGGAGCGTGCTGGAGCTTCCGTAGAAGAAGTCACATCTTTAGCTGACTTTAACCAATCCTACGCCGATCAGTTCACTATACTTACGACTGAGGCAGCTTCATTCCATCAGCCTATGTATGAACGTCAGGCTATGGATTATCAACCCAAGATTCGAGAAATGATTGCTACTGGTTTTAAAACTGATGGTGTAACGTACTCTAAAGCCCAAGAACGTCGGCAAATCTTTATCGTAGAACTTGAAAAAACTGTAGAACTAGCAGATGTAATTCTCACTCCATCCACGCCTTCTCCCGCTCCGGGCGACATAACCAATACTGGGAACCCGATGTTTCAAGGCCCATGGACCTCAGCCGGTTTGCCAGTTATTACCTTGCCGTCAGGGATATCCGATTCCGGACTGCCACTGGGGATTCATCTTGCTGCTTCATCCTTCGCTGAGGACCGTCTTTTATCAGCTGCAGCGTGGTGCGAATCGGTTATAGGATTCTCGTCAACCCCACCGATTTAAATCTGTCAGGTTATTAATGTTGATTTCATATCCATTAAGGATAGGTCGTAATCTGTGAATCGCTTGGTAGCCCTGGTTAGCTCGCACTGATAGAATTCTCTGTATAATCAAAAAGAAGGTGATTTATGCCTGCCAAAGATCTCGAAACTCGTATCCAAGCCTTGGAAGATATAGAGGCTATACGCAACCTCAAAGCTGATTATTCAGCTCTAGCAGATGATAATTACCGTGCCGACCCTATAGCAGAGATGTTTACTGAGGATGCTGTGTGGGACAGTGAAGGTTCAGGACATTTCGAAGGTCGGGAAGCTATCCGGGAATATTTTAAAGTGGCCGGGAAGGCCATTACTTTTGTTGTGCATTACAACACTAACTCTCATATAGAGGTGGATGGCGATACGGCTTGGGGCCGGTGGCTCAGTCTTATTCCATGTACAATGGCTAAAGATGGTAACGCCGTATGGATGGCTGGGATAGATAATGAAGAATATGTTCGGGTAAATGGACAATGGAAATTCAAGAGCAAAATGTCCAAACGCCTGTTCAGGACACCTTTTGACGAAGGGTGGGCAAAAAAACGATTCACATAAAGTTAAACAGAACCCCTTGGATATAGACCAACAAAAAAACAACAAACCTCATGTTCTTGTTGTAGGTGCTGGGATTTTAGGCGCTTCCATTGCGTTTCATCTTGTTAGTCGAGGCGCTAGGGTAACAGTGTTCGATGCCTCCACACCAGGTAGTGGCGCGTCTAGCCATTCCTTTGCATGGATAAATTCGTTTGAGAAAGACCCGATCTTTTATCACGATCTAAACCGGCGATCTATAGATTCTTGGGATAGATTTGAGAGACGCTTAGCGCGAGATGTTGGTCTCCGTTGGGGTGGAGACTTACGTTGGACTGATAATGCAGATAGCGCAACAAGAATTGCTAGTCGTGTTGCTGAACTTCAAACCCGGGGATACCCGTCAAAAATAATTACTGAGTTTGAAATGTTACAGCTGGAACCCGGCTTAGTGCCCGGCCCTGTCGCACTCTGTTCGTTTGGTGAAATCGATGGGCAAGTGGATCCTAGTTTGGTAATAGATGCTTGCCTCGAGGAAGTAATCAACACCGGCAACACCGTACACTCAAATGTCTCTGTTACAGGTCTGAATTTTAGTACCGCTATGTCGTCTACACCTTCAGTAATTTCAGTAAACACACCAAATGGTGAGATGTTGTGTGATTCCATAGTCATTGCCGCAGGAGTGGATACGAGTCGATTTGCTGATATGGCAGGCATATATTTGCCCCAAGAAGAAAGTCCTGGTGTCACTGTTAGAACTAATCCTTTACCACGTATTCTGGAGAACGTCGCGGTGATCCATGCCCCAGCGTTGGATGGTTCAGACTCCGGTATACACTTGAAACAGGGTTCAAATGGTGTTGTGATGATCGGGGAAGGTTCTCAGGAGAGTCTACGTAGAGATGATTCCGATCATCATGCCAAGCGGCTGATCAAGGCCGCATCATGTTTTATTCCGGCTCTTGTCGATGCAGAGGCTGTCCCGGTTCCGCTTGGTTTCCGGCCAATGCCTGCAGATGGATTACCTGTACTCGGATTTAGCGAGAGCGTCCCTAATTTATATCTGGCGGTCATGCATAGCGGCGTAACTCTGGCTCCATTAGTTGGTGAATTGTCAGCGATTGAGATCATAGATGGGACGAGAGTCGAGATGCTTCGGCCGTATAGGCCCGAAAGATTTATTTAATTTTATGACTGCTCCTTCATCGGCACGAAAACAGATATTCGGTCCTCATTCCCCACTTCTCGCGTGTAGTGTCCTTGTCCGGTCATGTCTTCAGCTATCAAGATGTCACCTGGTCCGATTGTTCTTTTTGTACCATCACCTATTTCAATTTCCACTGCACCTTGAAGAGTAAACACGACAGCTCTGCCGGGTGCGTGGTGCCATGGATTGGACCGTTTGTTGTCAAATCGTCTAGCTAACGTGCCACTTGGTTCGTGTATCAACTCCCGGCCATCCTGAGGCCATGTGTCATCGTCTCTGTTCTCGACTTTGATAAACTTCGGAACTATGTCTTCGAAGTGAGATTGCCCATCATCCCCGGTGTATACTCTGACTATCGCCATTTGCTCATTCTCCTACGATGATTTTGTCGCGATATTACTTTTTAAAATTTGTTTTGCTTGGAGTCTAGGTCAAATTCTTAAGCCGTCTTAACTAATGTGATCCACTGGTAAGATGTCTGATCGGCGTATTGTAACCTAATTGTGAAACTTGCCCAGTGGGTATGAAAACACGAGCAGATTGGACACGCTGGAAGGCTATAGATAGAATCATTTCAACACTGGCTTGCTAATTTGTTGCACCATTGGGAGCTAATAGTGACTAGCCGCTCTGTCAAAGATTCCGTGTTGAGGTTTGTGGATCGGGACGCCATAGTTTCTTTAGCGTCTGATCTGATAAAGATCCCAAGTTTTAAGCCGCATGAGACACCGGTCGCTGATTATCTCGTTGAGTTCTTCACTGAACGGGGGTATTTAGTTGATCTTCAAGAGGTCGAGCCTGGGAGACGTCAGGTCATAGCGACCATCAAAGGTTCCTCTGACGAACGAAGCCTCATGTTAAATGGGCACACTGATATTAACGCGTTGACTATGAGATGGAAGAGGGATCCATGGACTCCCATAGTTGAGGGCGACCGTCTTTATGGTCACGGAATTCAAAATATGAAAGCCGGATTGGCTAGCATAATAATGGCTGCTGAAGCTGTCCGGTTGTCACAGGCCAGCCTCGCCGGCGATGTAGTCGTCGCATGTGTTGTAGGAGAGACTCAAGGAGGCGAAGGTACTTACCATTTGATGCAAACTGGTTTTCGTACCAGCGCAGCAATTGTAGCAGAACCATTTGGCTTGGGAAATCTAGCGACTGTGCATGCAGGCATAGTTCACATGGCAATCCATACGTATGGAATTACTGGTCATATAAGCCGGCTGGAAGGAACGATTAATGCTGTTGAGAAAATGACTTCTGTTATTCGTGCCTTGCAACACGTCAGATTTACTTATGATGCTCGGGCAGATCTCCCGGATCTCCCGCGCCTGAATATTGGTAGTGTGATAGGCGGTCGAGGAAACGAATATGTCCTTGTCGAGCCGCCGTATATTCCCGATCTCTGTACGATTCTGGTAGATGTTCACTTCTTACCTGGTCAGACGGTTGAGGGTATAGTTGCGGATATAAAGCTCACTTTGGATTCTTTAGTGGCATCCGAGTCTGATCTGCGCTATAAGATAGAAATCCCTCCACCGGATTTCTTTGAGGGGAGAAGGCGGCTTGTAATGGATCCATTGGATGTTCCTATTGACACACCCATCGTTACACTTGTGGCACGTTGTCATCAGGAAGTCACAGGAGAAGCTCCCAAGGTTATTGGATCTGTACTCCCTAATTCCTACTCATCCAATGATACTTGCCATCTCTGGAAAGCTGGCATACCTTGTCTAATATATGGACCAGGCACTGTTCGCGGGGGGGAAGATGAAGATGATTGTTACGCATATGTTAGCGAGATGGTACAAGCTACCAAGGTGTATGCTCTTGCGATTCTTGATTACTGCGGCGTTGAATATCGTTAAATCTGCCTTTTGAGGTTCGTAGATTGAAATTTGATGTTGGGGTAGAGTCCCATACGTTCTCGATTATCGGGAGGTGCACTCGTACCGGTATGCTGGGAATTGCCATTACCACTAGTGACTTATGCGTGGGATCGCGGTGTCCTTATATCAGACCTTTGGTTGGCGCGGTCTCTACACAAGCTGCCACGGATCCTCGCCTAGGTCCTTTTGCTATCAGGCTCTTAGCTCTTGGATATTCGGCCAGTAGGGTTATTGAGGAGATTGAGACCAGTGATCCTCATATTGAGCGAAGACAACTAGGGGTTGTAGACCAAGATGGCGGCTCAGCTGCTCGCACAGGTTCGCTCAACGCACCATGGGCCGGGCATGTTACGGGTGCTAATTACGTAGCAATGGGAAACGCACTAGTGGGAGAACAGGTAGTAAGATCCATGGCTTTGGTTTTTGAAGATAAAGGGGGGGAGGATCTTGAAAATAGGTTATTACAGGCGATATTAGCGGGTAGCGATGCTGGTGGAGAAGCAAAAGATAGTACACCGTACCATTCCGCTGCGCTGCTGGTTTTTGCAGCAGATTCTTTTGCCCGTGTTGATCTTCGAGTTGATGACCATCCTGCGCCCTTGATAGAACTCCGACGTTTATTAACTGTTTATAAGCCACGTATGCGAATGTTCTCTCTACGTGCTCGGGATCCTGAGTCTGCTGTTCCGCTAACAAAAAACCTTGAGGATATTCCTGATTAGATGGGTTTTGGTTAATTGATGGAATGGTTCTTTTCACCTAGCAGTAATGAAATATATATTCCAGCTTAGGAGAATGTCATGATGCAGACAACGGAGACCGAGGCGATCCGGCAGGCCGCGTTGAAGTATCAGTGGTTTCACAATAAAGACTGGACTCAAATGGCTGAAAACGGGGAACCTTTGGTCATGATAGAAGGTGAAGGCATCCGTGTCACAGATTCATCAGGGCAAACTTGGGTAGATGTATGCGGTGGCTACTACTCAGTCAACGTAGGCTATGGACGTCATGAAATTTCATATGCCGTATATGAACAGTTGAAGCGCGTAACCTTTTTCCCTAACGGAACTACTACAGTGCCTGTGATAGAACTGTGCCAAAAGATTGCAGACATGTCTCCAGGTAGCCTTTCCAGGACGTATCTTAACTGCGGAGGATCTGAGGCTAACGAAACCGCGATCAATATCACACGGGCATATCACAAACGCTTGGGTCAGTCCGGGAAATATAAAGTAATTAGTCGGCGTAATTCCTACCACGGCACCCTAGGTCAAACAATGTGGATGGGCGAGAGTTCTTCCAACCATGGCCAGTCAGACTTCGAGCCTCGATATCCTGGAATGCTCCATGTCCCTAATCCCAATCCGTATCGTTGTGAACTCGGCGGGGAAACTGCATCTGAATGTGCTGTGCGTTGCGCCGAAGCCGTTGAGAAGTTAATTCTGGAAGAAGGTCCAGAGACTGTTGCCGCTTTTATAGCTGAGCCAATTGCACAACCTACAGGTTCAGCGGTGCCCGGAAATGAGTACTGGCCTATGATCAGAAACATTTGCGATCAGTACAACGTTATATTGATCGTAGACGAAGTGATTACCGGGTTTGGCAGGACTGGGAAAATGTTTGGCATGGACCATTGGAATATCGTCCCAGACATTATGACCATAGGAAAGGGTATGAGCAGTAGCTACTTGCCGGTGTCGGGCACGGTTGTCCGTGAAGAAATAGCTGATCGGTTTGGGGGTATGGGAAACCAGCTTAATATGGCCGTTACTCATAGCGGTCATCCAGTTACCGCTGTGGCAGCGTTAAAAAATATCGAAATTATTGAGAGTGAGGGTCTTGTAGAGAATTCAGCCGAGGTCGGTGGTTACTTCAAGCATCAGTTACAGGAAATGGCAAATGATCATCCGTCAATGGGGAACGTAGATGGGGTAGGTCTTTTTTTGGGAATAGACCTAGTGCACGATAAACGGGGAAAAAGCTCCTTTGCCAACCAATCTGTCGTATGCGACAACTTAACTGAGAAATTCAGGAGCCAGCATCTTATTCTTCATGCTACACGCGGCAAGGTTTATCTCGGTCCACCGCTTTGTGTAACTCGTGGTGACATCGACGAAATCTCTGGAAAGATAGATTCTGCAATTGGGCAATGGGAACGAGAACTTGGAATCGGATAGCATGAACTTCAACTTAAACGGGGCCCTAAAGCATAGCTCAATCGGTGTAATGGAAAAGAGATATAAACGATGAAAAATGAATTTGACACTGAGGGTCTTAGGCAGTCTTCCCTTGCCCATAACTGGATGCATTCTAGGGATTGGCTCCAGATGGCTGAGGAGGGTGACCCTATAATAATTGTAGACGGCAAGGGCCTAGACGTGATCGATTCAGACGGTAATACGTGGATGGATGTTAATGGCGGGTATTTGAATGTTAATGTCGGATACGGTAGGCATGAGATAGCCGATGCTGCACTGGAACAGATGCTAAATATTACATTCACACCCAAATACACTACCACACCTCCTGTGACAGAGTTGTCTGAAAAATTGGCCATGATCACTCCCGGAAATCTGGAAAGAAGTTGGCTTGTTACAGGAGGCTCAGAGGCTAATGAAACTGCTATAAAGCTTGCTCGTTCGTATCATAAACGTCGCGGTGACGCAGGGCGATATAAAATCATAAGCCGCAAAGGTTCATATCATGGTGCAATGGGTATTACGACCTGGCTTGGAGGGGATGGGGGGATGTCCGATTTTGAACCTGCTCCTCCGGGGATTCTTCATGTCCCACAGCCGAATCCGTATCGTTGTGAACTAGGCGGAGAAAATCCGTCAGAAATTGCTGTTAAGTGCGCCCAGGCCATAGAAGATCTAATAATCTTTCATGGGCCGGAAACCATAGCGGCAGTGATTGCTGAGCCCGTTTGTTCAGATAGACCTTTCGATGCGGTGTCGGTTCCTGGGCCTGAGTACTGGCCTATGATTCGTCAGATATGTGATAAGTATGGCGTAATACTCATAGCTGATGAAATTGTCACAGGGTTTGGCAGGACTGGGAAAATGTTTGGAGTGGATCACTGGGGTGTCGTCCCCGACATCATGTCGGTGGCTAAAGGTATGGTCAGCAGTTACCTGCCCATCGGGGCAGCCATTGTGGGATCCCATGTCTCTGATGTGTTCGCGGGTTCTGAAAATATCTTTCCGATGAGCCTAACGTTTGGCGGACACCCGGTAGCGGCAGCAGCTGCACTGGCAAACCTTAAAATTATCGAAGAAGAGAATTTGGTGGCCAACTCAAGCAAGATGGGAAAATATCTTTTAGAGCAATTACACTCGCTGGAGCCCGATCATCCGATTATAGGCAATGTCCGTGGGTTGGGCTTACTGACTTGCGTAGAGATTGTTCAGAATCGACGGACCAAAGCACGATTCCCATCTAGTTTAAATATGCCAGATCGGTTGGCAACAAAATTCCGCCAACATAATCTTATTCTTAGACCTAAGGGGGCAATTGTTATTGCCCCGCCTCTTTGTGTTCGACAAGATGAGATCGATAGAATAGTTAATGTTCTTGACGTGGTTTTCGGCGAGTTAGAAAATGAAATTCCCATTGAAATCGAGTAAACAAATGTCAATGAAAAGCAACCGTGACTAACCTAAGCCATTATCAATCAAGTCATAACCTTGGTAAGGTTGCCATTATTGGTGGCGGCGTTATAGGTTGTTTCCTCGCATATCGTCTTTCAAAAGAAGGTGTCCCTGTTGTCATCATAGAACGTAGGGGAGTTGCCTCAGAAGCTTCCGGGTGGTCAGCAGGTAACGTTCAGCCTGCCACGCGTACCTATGGACAATTCCAAATAGATATGGGTGCTGAAAGTTTAGCTGCATTCCGCCGTTGGTTGCCCGAAATTAAAGAAGAATCTGGCAGAGATATTCGTGATCAAAAAATCCGATATCTTTATGCTGCTATGAATGAGGACGAAGTTCAAGATACCCAGGTTTTTGCGCAAGAGCTTTCTGAAGCTAAATTGCGTGTTGAATGGATAGATGCTAAAGCTGCTAGGGAGCTAGATTCTCGACTTTCACCTGGGCTTCTTGGCGGGATGCTTCATTCGGATTGTATTCAAATGGATCCTTATATGTTTACCAATGCGTTAGCTGTTGCTTCCAGACACAATGGTGCCCGACTGATAAATGATGAAGCAATAGGGTTGGAGTTTCTCCATGACAGGATTACCGGAGTTAAATTGTCTGGAGGGGATGTGGTTCACTGCGACACTGTAGTGTTGGCTATGGGGGCTTGGAGTGGGCAAGCCATTAAAAAATGGCTCAACGTGTCACTGCCAATAGGCCCGCATGCCTTGCAAAAGCTTCATCTCAGACCAAAGGGACCGCGTCTCGGGTGTGCAGTCAGGTGGATGGGGACCAATATGGTTCACCGTTCTGATGGTCTGATGCATTTGGGAAGTAAACATGACGATACCGGGTTTGATGCTAGACCAACAAATGATGGTAAAGAGTGGCTCCTTGAACGTGTGCATAAGATTTTTCCAAGCCTCAAGTTTACTATCGAGGAGGCTGGCGCTGGTTGTGGTGCTAGTACTCCCGGTCGAGTTCCCATCCTCGGACCTGTAGGACTTGCTGATGGGGTTTTCGTTTCGGTAGCAAGCACCAATGGATTCCTCCTCTCCGCATTCATGTCAGATGTGCTAACCGAGTTATTAGTGCATCGACATGTTCATACCCTTCTGCCTGAACTAACATCTGACCAAGCTATTCGACGGTCCGCAGACCCTCAATTAAAAGATATATGACCATGCTGTGTACAGGTTTTAAACATCAGGGTTAGATGGTGTCTTGAGGAACCCTGATTCGTTGCCGGTATTGTCAACCTCTGGTATCGTAATCTTTGGTTCGTAAGGTTTATGTACTTCAAGGTATGCATCCAGAAGTTATAGGCTAATTTCTACTCAGTTATGAATCCAGGAGGAGAGCAATGCAAGAGGCTGTAATCGTTGGTTCAGCGCGTACCCCAATCGGCAGATTTGGAGGGGCATTCAAAGATATAGCTGCTTCAGAATTAGGTGCGCTTTCTATCAAAGCTGCTTTGGCTCAAGCGAATCTGCGTCCTGACGATGTTGATGAGGTAGTATTTGGCAATGCACTCCAGACTACAGAGTCTGGTTACACGGCTCGACTTGCATCTTTAGGAGCAGGCATTCCTGCCGAGATTCCGGCTATTGCCATAAACCGACAGTGTTCGTCAGGTCTAGAAGCCATTAACATGGCTGCGCAGCTCATCAAAACCGGAGAGGTAGATATAGTCGTTGCTGGCGGCGCGGAAAACATGAGTCAATCTCCTTATATGATTGACTACCAAGCACGATTTGATGGTCTTCGTCTCGGAGACTCGACTCTGACCGATACTTTAATAAAAGGCCTAGGGTGCCCGGTAAACCTTTATCATATGGGTGTGACTGCAGAAAACGTTGCTGATCGGTTTGGGGTTTCTAGAGAAGATCAGGATCAACTAGCAGTTGTCAGCCATCAGCGGGCTGTGGCAGCGATAAATAGTGGTAGGTTTGCGAATCAGATAACGGATGTGGCAGTTCCACAACGTCGTGGCGATCCCGTTGTGATTTCGATTGATGAAGGGCCAAGAGAAGATACTACTATGGAACGGTTGTCACAGCTCTCTCCGGCCTTCAAAAAAGGTGGAAGCGTTACCGCGGGTAATGCCTCTACTATAAATGATGGCGCCGCAGCTGTGGTGATGATGTCTGCAGAGAAAGCCCAAGAAATGGGCATCCAACCGCGCCTTCTCTGGCACACTAGAGGTGTGGCTGGCGTTGAACCGGCAATTATGGGGATCGGACCGGTCCCTGCTGTGAGGAAAGCTTTGTCTAAATCAGGTATGTCTCTGGGAAATATCGATCTGATTGAACTTAACGAAGCTTTTGCATCCCAGGCTATATATTGCATGCGCGAACTTGAGATGGATCCATCAAAGACCAACGTTAATGGCAGCGGAATCTCGTTGGGGCATCCGGTTGGTGCTACGGGAGCTATAATGACAGTCAAGCTCATTGAAGAACTCGAAACCCGAGACGTCGAATTCGGCCTCGTTACGATGTGCGTTGGTGGAGGGCAGGGGGTTGCTACCATCTTTCAGAGGGTCTAGCTACTAAACAATAGGGGTGCTTTGCTAGGACAACGCGATTAACAACCTTGCAACATCTGAGGCGCAGGACTCAGGTACAGCTACATATGTAACCGTGGCTTAGTGGTCGTGTTGTGCGAGTTCTATCAATACTCCTTTTGAAGCGGAGGGGTTAAGGAATCCGATTAGTCCGCCTGCTAATCCCTGCTTTGGCACCTTGTCGAGCATATCTATTCCGAGATCATTTAGACTCTTGAGCTTTTCGCCAATCTCTTCTACTTCAAAGCACACGTGATGCAGCCCTTCTCCCCGTTTGCTTATATGAGACACTATGAGGCTATTGGGGTCGGTACCTTGGAGCAATTCTAAGTTTGTATCCCCGACGGGTATGAAACATCCGCGTACTTGCAGGTCGGGTCGTTCAATAATTGGACCAGGTTGAAGTCCGAACAGATCCTGATAAAACTTTATGCTTGCGTCTAAATTTGAAACTGCGATTCCAATGTGATGGACTGAATCTGTAGGTGCCGGCGGGTTTCCTGAAATTGTCATTTGTCACCTCAAAGGTATCGAATGTGGTTATTCTAGCATGGCTCTGGTTAATGGATTTAGTATTTTGGATATGTTGTGATCTAGTGCAGAACATGTGTCTGGGACAATTTGAGAGTCGAATAAAAGAACATTGGCTATGGGACGATCGCTAACTTTGCTAAGGTTAGTTATCGTTATGGATCTTTTCAAGGTGAAAGATTGTTATTGGGCAAGTAAGCCGCCGTCGATGGCTAGTTCCGCTCCGGTAACGTACGACGATTCATCCGATGCGAGATATAGGACTGCATTCGCAACGTCCTGAGATGTTCCTAGTCGAGCAAGCGGGATTCTGTCCAACTGTTTCTGTCTGTAGTTTTCATCACTAAGCATGTCGGCAATCATTAGCGTATCTATGATCCCGGGGTGAACCGAGTTTGCCCTGATACCGTCTCGAGCGCCTTCTATTGCCGTTGACTTAGTAAAGATACGTACAGCGCCTTTGGACGCTCCGTAAATCGAACTTCCACTTCTGGCGGCATGGCTCGCCATTGATGAAATGTTTACTATTGATCCTCCTCCAGATTTTCTCATTTCTGGCATCACCGCTTTTGTGCCTAGCCACACGCCCTTTGCGTTGATATCTAATACTTTATCCCACATTTCTTCAGTGGCATCTTCGATTAGCGCTCGTCTTAGAATTCCCGCGTTGTTGACCAATATATCCAATCTGCCAAATAGGCTGACAATTTCATTGATCGCTTGTTCCCACGAATCGGCAGAAGTTACATCCAGATGTAAATAATGAGCTCTTCCGTTTTCTTGGTTTATCTTGGCTGCAGTTTCCTTCCCCTCTGATAAAACGTCCCCGATTATTACCACAGCCCCTTCTTTAGAGAACAACTCAGCTTCAACAGCGCCCATTCCCCGGGCTCCACCAGTAATTAACGCTACCTTATTTTGCAGTCTCATATTTCCTACTCACTCCGGTTGGACGCTTTAAAATCACCGCGTCATTCAACGAAATTGTAGCCTAGTTATAGGCGTCTAGAGGGCAAGGTGCACCAAATGGCCCCAATGCATGTTGGTTTGATGGAAATCAAGCTGGCTTGCCACAGAATGTTGGCAGCTCGGCCTCGAACGCTCAGGTATTTTCTAAGCTGGTATAGGGTCTTTTGCCCCTTCTGGTTCAACTGGCCTATGTCCCCAAATACTGCCTGTAGTCTGCCACTGAACTTGCCAGGTGTTATCGTCCACAGTCCGGGCTCCCCATCCATACTCTACCTCAAAACCCGAAGGCGTTCCCATGTAGAATGACAACATATGGTCGTTCGTGTGGCGGCCAAGGCCACGGAGTTTGGGTACCTCTCTATCGCGGCACAGATCAAAGGCCATGCCGACGTCGTTTATAGATTCGAGTTGAAGCATAAAATGGAGTAGTTTCTTCCCTCTCGGGGGCATCAGAGCTAGTGAGTGGTGTCTAGGGTTGCAATGAAAGAATGCTAGGATCATCTCCTGTCCAGAAGGTAGATTTGGCTTGATATAATCGCTAATGCGCATCCCAAGGAGATCCCTGTAGAAATGAAGACCTTTATCTAGGTTTTCGGTGCATAGCACGATATGGCCTAGTCCCTGATCGCCGGTTACAAACCCCGAAATTGGTCGTGGCGACTTGAACGGTTCGTCAAAATTTATGAGGGGGCCATAAAAAATTTCCACCGGAGTGCCATCCGGATCTTCTACCTTGATCAAACGAGCAACTTGACGCTCTTGAGTCTCAGAGCTATTAGCTTCGTGCACAGAGACGCCGTCATTCCTGAGACGTTCTGATATTTCACGCAGTTCATCTTCTCCGGTCACCTGCCAGCCTGCGTAGGCTATGTCATCATTGCCATTAGGGTGCACAATGATTCTATGCTGGTATTCATCCATTCTGAGAAACAGAGAACCGTCATCTCCTCTTTTGCTTACTTGAAGGCCTAGGATTTCTTGGGCGTACTTCTCCCACTCTTCGACGTCTTTGACACTGATGCCTAGATAACCTAGTTGATTCACGGCTCCCATAAGAACCTCCTGTAATTACCCGGGTTACTTTCGCTCATTCTAAACTATTGCTTGAAAAATAGCGCCTGATTGGTTACAGCTCCTTGATGTCCATACAGATATTAGATGCCAAGGACAAACCTGAATGTTTACTGAAAATACGGTATCACATGTTTGCCAAATAATTTGATGGAGTCCATTATTCGCTGATGTGATAGATTGCCCATTTGCATAAAGCATAACACTTGGTCTACTCCGGCTTCCTGATACGCTTGTAATCCTTTTATCACTGTGTCCGGGTCTCCCATTACAAACGCTCCGGATTTGAAATGATCATCCATGGTTGTTTCAACGCGTTCTTGCTGTATTTGTCCGACAGCGAATTCGTACGATTTGGGGACGTCTCTGCCTTTCCATGGTTTGTACAATTCTCCGGCCATGTGTACAAACCACGCTCCTTCTGGCCCCGCCGTCCGTCTTGCATCTTCATCGTCTTCCCCGCAGTGGATTACGCACAAAGCTGCAACTTGATCGTTTACAAATGACCCTATCGGATGTGCATGCTTGACAGATTCTCTGTAGATGTCAACCCGCTCTTTCAACTGTTCATGACCACCTAGTGTGAAGCAGAGGACACCTAATCCCATCTCACCCGCGGAGCGAAAGCTGGCGGGTTGGCTGCATGCAACCCACATCGGCGGATGCGGTTTTTGTACCGGCTTAGGGATCACAGATCTAGGAGGGACATTGAAATATTGACCCTTATGTGAAAATGGATCCTCAGTCCACATTTTGGGGATCATGGTAACGGCCTCTTCCCATTCTGCTCTTGTGTCTTCCGGATTGACTTCAAATCCATCCATTTCGATCAGTGTTGTCGATCTACCAGTTCCAAGATCCATCCGGCCATCTGACAGAATATCCAAAACAGCCGCTCTCTCGGCCACTCTTATTGGGTGGTTGTATTTGCTTGGTAGTAGTGCCACAGCATGGCCGATACGGATTTTTTGTGTCCGTTGGGATACTGCTCCGTATAGTACCTCTGGAGCTGAACAGTGAGAGAACTCCTTTAAAAAATGATGCTCCACTGTCCAGAAATAATGGAAACCTACTTCATCTGCTAGTTCTACTTGTGCGAGGACTTGATTGTACCGTTCCTGTTCAATTCCTGGGTAGTGGGGTTGGGGTATTTGGATCTCGTACATCAATCCGAACTTCATTTATGTCCCTTTCTTGATGCCACTATCTATATCTTGTTTTTCTGACACAGAATTGTTGTTAAGTGCTTTTAGGTCCGGGTCAACGTTATTCTGTGAAAGTGTAAATAGAGCTTTAAACGTAGTCAAACGTTGTCATAACGGTGGTACGATTTGGTCTAGGCTATCCCATGATAATCAAGACGTGACACGGATATTGCAACACTCACTTCACATCGTTAAAAAAGTTCCTCAAACTGGAAGTGACCACAGTGTGTCAGGCAACCAATCATCAGGATGAACGCTATAGTCGGCTATTTTCATTGATAGAATTTCTCTTCCATGATTCTCTCTTTTTTAGTACCATGGTTATGTGTCATGGGAGCTTAATTCTTCAGACTGAGTGGTCTCTGGGTTTATAGAGTCCGTAATCATGATCAGACCTTATATGATTCTAACACCGAGAAACGTCGTCGCGATCCCTCAGTTCTCTCTAGCCCGTCAGGGATATCCCTGACGGTTTTCGGTTCCAGGGAGGTAGGAATGCAAGATTATTTGGAAATTGCGGGAAAACGGCTGAATTCGCGACTTATTGCAGGAACTGGCCGGTTCCGTAGCATGAAAGACATGGTCAATGCGATCGAGGCTTCTGGCGCAGATATGGTTACTGTGGCGATTAGGCGTCTTGATTTGGATAACCCAAATGAAAAGACAATTCTTGATTATTTAGATTGGGATAAATACACGGTACTTCCTAATACCGCTGGTTGCCGTACTGTAGACGAAGCCATTTTTGTTGCTCGTTTGGGTCGTAAAGTCACCGGGTCTAACTGGGTAAAATTAGAAGTCATACCTGATCCAAAATATCTGTTCCCAGACGGCGGTGAAACTTTAACGGCTGCGGAGCTTTTGATCAAGGATGACTTTGTTGTTTTGCCTTATATTCATGCAGATCCTGTATTGGCTCTTAGGTTGGAGCAAGTGGGATGCGCCACTGTCATGCCCTTGGGCTCGGCCATAGGGTCCGGTCAGGGAATTCATACGATCGAGGAAATTAGAATGATAGTGGAGCAGTCAACTGTCCCAGTTGTAGTAGATGCTGGTCTTGCAGTTCCCTCAGAGGCGTCGCAGGCCTTGGAGATGGGTGCGGATGCCGTCCTAGTCAACACTGCAATAGCTCAAGCCACCGATCCGGTGCTTATGGCACAGGCATTTAAACTGGGTGTCGAGGCGGGCCGTAGTGCCTACTTGGCAGGTCGTATTTCAAAACGTCTCTATGCCGCTGCTAGCAGTCCCGCTCAAGATGTCCCTCAGCCCACTTCGTCGTCAGGTTAGATGATCACAGATCTTATCCCTGATCCGTCCTTATGCTTGGTGACGGACTGCAAACTAAATGGGAAAAACCTTATGTTAGATGCTGTACATAAGGCTGTAGTGGGTGGTGTTAATATGGTCCAGTTAAGAGAGAAAGATTTATTAGGAGGGGAACTCTTAGAACTTGCGATCCAGATTAAAAATGTGATTAGGGAGAGGGCGCTATTTTTCGTCAATGAACGTGTTGACGTTGCGCTTGCATGTGGTGCTGATGGTGTTCATCTAGGAAAAAATGCTATGAGCACCTTTGATGCACGGCGGCTTGGCGGGAGTCGGCTTATCATAGGTAGGTCTGTCCATAGCGTTGATGCGGGAGACACTGCAGTAAAAGATGGGGCGGACTATCTTTTTGCTGGGTCTGTATTTACCACACGATCCCATCCCGACGTCGAACCCCAAGGTGTCGAACTCATTGAGTCGATTTGCAATAAAACGAAAGTGCCGGTCATAGCTATAGGCGGGATTAATTTTTCAAATGTTGATCAAGTTTTAGAATCCGGTGCTTCAGGCGTGGCGGTGATAAGCGCGATTTTGTCTTCGTCGGATCCGGAAAATTCTGCCAGGGAATTGCGGAAGCGTATTACGGTGCGAAGATATTAATTCGGAAATGTATCAGATAGTGATTCTTGAAAAGACGAAAGTGAGTAAGGGTTAAGTTGATAATACTTACAGTCAACGGCAAGCCTCGCCATCTGGTTGCACCGACGAATCTCTTAGAATTTTTGGAGAGTTTAGAAATCAACACCAAGTTCGTTGCTGTCGGTCATAACGGAGATGTTCTAGACAAAGAGGATTTCGACGCTGTGATACTGGATCACGGGGATGTATTAGAGATTGTTCGTCCGGTAGGTGGTGGTTAAGGCAGAACCTCAATTGCAGGTCCGCCGGCCACTAGTACCTCACCCACTATAACTGTCTCCATGCGATCCGGCCCGTTCAGCGTTTCTAGCAGAAGAGGAGCTTTTTCTTTAGATACCGAGATCAATAACCCTCCAGAGGTTTGTGCATCACATAGCAAAAGTTTTTGGTTTTGAGTCAAATCCGGATGCCAATGCACTGAAGACTCCATGCTCGACAGATTCCTACGAGTGCCACCGGGTACGATTCCGGCCTCGATTAAAGTGGTCACACCAGAGATGACTGGTACTTGAGAATTATATATACGAGCTTGGCAATTGCTAGCAAGCATCATACCTTTCAGATGTCCAAGCAACCCAAAACCGGTTACATCGGTTGCTGAGTTTACCCCGATTTCTACCATCGCTTTGGATGCCTCTGCATTAAGTTCAGACATTATTGAGATAGCCTGTTTAAGGATGTTATCGTCCACGGCGTCTTGTTTTGCTGCCGTGGTGATAATCCCTGTACCAAGTGGTTTCGTTAACAGCAATTTATCGCCAGGCTTAGCACCCGCGTTAGTTATCTCTTTACCAGGGGTCACTAATCCTATTACTGCCAGTCCATATTTAGGCTCTTGGTCATCAACTGTGTGGCCCCCTGCAATAATACACCCTGCTTCTTTGGCTTTTGAGTAGCCACCATTAAGAATATCTCCTAATATGGGTTTTGGGAGATCTACGGGGAAACCAACGATGTTAAGCGCCATTAGGGGTTTCCCTCCCATGGCGTAAACGTCGCTGAGGGAATTAGCCGCAGCGACAGCTCCGTACGAGAACGGGTCATCGACTACTGGAGGGAAAAAATCCACAGTGAATATTAATCCCAATTCTGGATCTATTTTATAAACGGCTGCGTCATCGCCTGTATCTATTCCTACTAAAAGGTTGGGATCGGACATCCGAGGGAGCTTTTCTAAGACCTGGACCAGATCTTCTGGGCTAAACTTAGATGCTCAACCTGCGCAGTTTGCTAGAGACGTTAGCCGGATTTTCTCGCTTTGCATATAAATCTCCTTGTGAACTGGTGGGTTTATTATATCAACTGAAATGTGAACCCTTGCCTTGAGGCGGAAAGTCCTCAATGATAGAATCTCTATCAGTGTTCCCGAGTAGCTCAGTGGTAGAGCGACCGGCTGTTAACCGGTTGGCCGTAGGTTCGAATCCTACCTCGGGAGCCAAACATATCTAAACTCGTTTCCTTACCTGCTCACAACTCAACCTCAGGTGGCAATCTATAGACCATTTATCAGAGAGTCTATCTGCTCTACCGAATTCATGTCTGGCTCCCATGCTGCAATGTATCCATCCTCGTTAATCAGAACAGCAGGGCGACGACCATCGGCAGAATTTGCCACATATCGATCCGAGTCTAGATCTGACATGCAATAAGAAATCCCGACGCTGCGATCAGAGTCTAACAGGATACTGAAAGGTAATTGTTCTTTCTCTATCCATTGGTTGGCGCTTTCTGCGTCCTTATCATTAATCCCGTAAACAACTAGATTCTTGGAT
>VEXF01000013.1 GCA_009391275.1 SAR202 cluster bacterium AD-804-J14_MRT_500m
CAGTATTTTCCGTCCGCCATGATTCGCTGAGGCTCTCCCCATAGCTAAATAATAGGTTTATTGAGGTCATTGGTTTGTTGTCGTACCAGGGTGTTCGCTCCCGTTGCTACATTGGTTGCTACATTTTTTGCATGGGACACTCTAGAGCCGGTTGAGGCATGGCGCATACCTTTATTGTTAGGAAGTCGCGCGGGCGATAAACTTGTCTAAAATTCCCCGATAACTTGATGACTTCCTTTGTTATGACAACGGGTCATCGGATGGTGTAACACACATGAAATCTAATTGCATACCAATAATCCTCATCGCCACAGCATCTACGTTGATAATGGCAAGTTGTAGTGGGGACAATGTCCGCGAACCAGATCCAACCACTGTGGAAGCATCGTCTGAGTTGGATGTGGAATTTACTAAAGCAGTTGAAGAATACATTGCAACTGACTGGGGGACCTGGGATGACGGTGAGAATTTAGGTCGGTGCCTGACTGCAAACGTAAATTCAATGACGGTAGAAACGAAACAGGCTGTGATCAAATATGGCATTGAAGAAGCATTTAATGAATTATCAGGTATACACGTACAAAGCCTCAGCAACGTTTGGGACTCGTGTCAGACTGATATACCAACTACGGCAACTTCGCAATCTGAACCCATTGCTGAGGTAAAATCTTCGCCAACCACACAGCTAATAACTTTTGAATCGAACAGCGCTTACGAAAACTTCTCAGATGATGCGGAGCTTCAATTCAAGGATGCAATTGACCAACATTTTGATCGACTGACTGAAAAGGCTGGGATTTCCGTAGCAGTTTATAAAGAAGGGTACCTTTGGAGATACGCCAAGGGTAGGGCTAGCCCTACCGAGAACATGAAAATCGGAACTCCCACCTTATTTCGCAGCTCATCCAAGACATTTGTTGCTGCTATAGTGCTACAACAAATTGATGCCGGATTATATTCACTATCCGATACGTTGCACTCAATTTTATCTGGTAATGACGATTATGAATCTTTTGATAAGAACGTAATCAATCCGGATGTCACCATTCATCACCTCTTGACCATGACATCCGGCATAGCTGATGCGCATGATTATTCAAGGAAAGAACATACAGACGTTCAAACTAATCCCGTATGGACACCTGGAGATACCGTGAAACTGGCAACACGACCTTTTGTATCTCCAGGTGTCTATGACTATTCGAATACAAACACCATGCTGCTCGGCATGATTGTTGAAGAAGTAGCACAGGAAAATCTGAACGCGGTATATAAATCACAACTCTTCGACCCCTTAGGCCTGATAGCACTTCTTTTACCTCAAGATAATGCACCACCTAATACAGCTCGACCTTACGGCGATCGCACGAACTACGGAGGTAGCGGGTTTGGCGATCTTTCCGAAGCCTCATCCTGGGTGACAGACTGGTATGAATCGACAGGCAGGACCTCATGGGCAGCTGCCGGGATTGTCACAACACCGGAGAACTTAGCAAAGTGGGCGTATGAGCTTTTTAGCATCCATGGCAGGGCCATTTCTTCAACATCCCACGCGATTTTCCTTGATTCATTCACTGATCCAATGATAGAGATCGGAGGTTGGCCACAACAATATGGGTATCACGCTACAAAAAGATCTATGACACTGTCTAACGACGACATTACGGTTTATGGACATCCTGGCGGCGGCGGTGGATATACCTCTGTTTTTTATTATTCACCAGAAGTAGATTTATCTATTTCTTTGTTGGCTAATTCCCACAGCAATGCACGGAATCGTGAAGAATCTGTCGGACGTCTTACCCATAGAACACTTGGTGATATAGGTCAACGGCTGTTCGATATATATAAGTCAACGAGATAAACATCGCTGCTATAATAGCAGCATGACCACTGTGATTTTCAGGCTACCGGTAGCTTTTCTTTTGCTATTGGTAGAGCTACGGAATTCGAACCCGTGACCCCCTGCTTGCAAAGCCTAGTTTTCCCTAATGTACCATGGGATTCTAGAGTATTCTCTTTGCGATGACCGCAAGCAACAACACTGCTACGACTAACCAAACCAGTTTCTTTTGCACCAGTTTATCCCCCATGAAACTCCTTGCCGTTCGATCATGGCGTCATTGTATTAGGGCTCATGATAGCTCAAAAATACGTACAACCATGAGTGTTGAAGCAGGGTCGATCTATCCCTAACGTGGTACAGGCATCCCGTCTTCGCCTATAATGTTCGTGACTTTACAGCTGGGGGCTTGATAGTCGGTTGTGTTGTACAAAGGCTTCCCGTCAGGAGTCTCCCAGTCGGTGATATGTTGCTCTAAGAAATACCGGATGTATTCAGAGTTTGGAGTGCCGGCGGTTTCAGTTTCTATAGATTTCCTTGCTTCGGCCATCATCTCAAGAAGCTCTTCCTTGTAGCTTGGGTCAATGTAAAGCCAAGGGCAATGATGGAGCGGTGTCACCCCCCCCTCCAGTAAACCGATTTCTACCAAGTCGAAGCCGTACTTCCTATCGGGTCTGGACTGGTTTCCTTGGGGATCAGAGTACTCGTAACTGTAGTTGCTCACTTCAGCTACGGGTTGCCCGGCCCTGACTCTATCCCC
Source organism: SAR202 cluster bacterium AD-804-J14_MRT_500m (assembly GCA_009391275.1). The sequence goes on from VEXF01000013.1 coordinate 2,604, forward strand.
AACTTCTACGATCACATTAATAACATGTTCCATTTCCCACATATATTTTGGAGAATCGCATTGCTCAGTTGAAGGGGACATCATAACTGAGTAATCTGCACTATAAAGTTTAGGGATTCTGCAGACAACGCCGTCTATTATTGCAGTCACCTTGGTACCCGCAGGCAGTACGAATGTAGGTTGCAGGTTATATTCCACATGCCTGCTGTCAGTATGAGTAAGGGTGCCATAATCTACAATCAATATCGGAACAACGCCGGTTGAAAAGTCATAACCTAAGGATTTTATCAGTGCCGGAGGAAGCCCATCTTCAATTGGGCTATGCTTTTCTCCTTCTCCTCGCATATTGCCCTTTCCAGACGTCTCCCCGTCACTGCCAATAGCTCCCGATTTACCAGTGAAGCCCGCAGACAATTCTACGGCCTTTTTAAGCGTCCTACAATCGTTGGCCACGCAAAGCTCCAGATGAATTTCCACGACCTCCATCTGGCGCTCTATCGTCAAGGCAAAGTCACGCGTGTCGGACCATTGCTCTGACGCATTAGAGGACCATTTCCTTTGATTGGCATCTATGTCATGCGAAATACTGCATAAGACTACCTTTGACTGCTCATCAGATTCGCATAGGATAGCGACATCTGATAGCTCGACTAGTTCGGGTGGGGGGATCGGTGTAGGAGTAGAGGTGAAGGTATGTGAGGGAGTAAACATAGGGGTTGATGGCAATGGTGTTTTGGTTGGGGTTGGGCTACTGACAGAATCAGCACTTCTTCCACAAGCCACCAGCAGCACTATTGCCGTGGAGAGGAGAAGTAATCGTATAACCTTGAGTTTCACACAGCCATATTACCCTAAGCGTCTACTGACCGGCTAATCGGATATAAAAATGGTGGGGAAGCCGGGACTCGAACCCGGACGCCTTGCAGCACATGATCCTAAATCCAGTATTTTCCGTCCGCCAGGGTTCGCTGAGGCTCTCTCCATAGCTAAATAATAGGTTTGTTGACGTGTCACAATGTTCGCTCCCGTTGCTACATTGGTTGCTACATTTTTTGCATGGGACACTCTAGAGCCGGTTGAGGCACAGGGCTTACCTTTACTTTTGGGAAGTCACACAGGCAATAAAATGTCTAAATTTTCCAGTTATATAGCAATATCATCCTAGCCACTGCCATACAGTTGCCAGCTTACACACAACGCTTCGAAAAGAGATGGTCAACCACTCTGATGGGGATTACAACAGTCTCCCATTTGCCATCTCTTTGCTCAACTGGAATATGGCCTCGCAAATCATCTGGGCTTACAACTGCTATCTCTTCTGCGATTAGATCCCAAATATGAAACGTATAGGTATCGTTATCAAGAGCCGTTTGCCATTCGTTCCTAGTGATATGGATGGTGCCAGACTTGCCCTGTGTGGTGGCTTTAACCTCAATTCGAAGGAGTCGCGAATCAGCCCGATCAACAATGGACAAAACATCATATCCATCCTCGTTACTTTCTAGGGATATCCATTTTGGTTCCCTGTTAGTCCTACGCTTCTCATACTTCAACGTCAGTTTTTCCCCTCCGCGCCCAATTTCAGTCAATTTGTCCGCGCGTTGCCCACGGGCTCGAGCTGCCAAATCAGACCAAAACTTGACGACATCCTCGTTCGCGCCTTCATGAACAAATGCTTCTCGAAAAATCTGGTGCACCTCCGGACTCAGAAAGCTCAACACCCTTTTACGCCCATAAATTGCATTCTGCAGCCACGGTGGCCGTTGCGATTCAACGTAGTCAAGCAAAGCCCTTCGCAACCTCTGTGGATAGCCGGGAAGACTTACAGTGTTCTGGCCTGCTGCCGTCAGCGCCACAACTCCGTTGGCATTTGCCTGTATCCAATTAAGGCCTTGGGCTATCTCAAGCGTTGCCTCCACAGGAATAACTCCAACGGTTGGAAAAGCTTCAGATATCTTCTGGAATGTCATCTGGTAGCGCCCAATCATTCCCAGCATCTGAAACCCACTCTCCAACACGCCTGTGGATATACCGATCATGCTTCGCTCGATTGGAGATCATTGATCAACTGGTCAACGTCTGACTGGTCTATCACACCGGTTGTATCCTCGACGTCTTCGCTATTAGATAGGTCTATTGGGAACGGGTCAATTTGAATGGAAGGATCGTCCAGAGCCTGTTTCATCGCCTTCATCTTGGTACTCAGTCTTTGCCTGACAGTATCGTCTACACTCGATTTGCATTGGAAAACCTCAATTAGGGTCTTTTGATCTGGTTTAAGGCCAACTCGGTGTATTCGGTCCTGCGATTGCATGTAGTGAGCGGCGTTAAAGGTGCGATCGAGGTATATTGCATAATGGCATATCTTATGCAAGCTCACTCCCTCGCCGGCAGCAGCTGGATTAGCGACCAAAACACGAACGTTTGGGTTATCGTGAAATAGTTTTATCTTGCCTTCGCGGGACTCATCATCCTCTTCATCCCCAGAATCTACCCCACCATGAATGTACACAGCTCCGAGATGTGCCAGCCGGAAAGCCAAGTATTCTACGTTTTTAACGAATGAGGTCCACACAATTATCTTCTGTTCGGGAGCAAATTGGCGAATCCTGTTCAGCACCGCGCGGATTTTTGGGCCGTCGCCCTGTGCCAATACGGCACCAAGGCGTTCAGAATGGGCATCTTCCATCTGAGAGGAGAGGAGAGCAGGGTTTGAGGCAAACTGAAGCAATCTCATAACAGAACGGCCAAGAGCCCGGAATTCTGTCCTTGTGTTTTTGGCCAACCGAGCCTGGCGTAAGGTTTCAGAGCTCATCAAGTTGTAAACTTCTCTCTGTAGCGGGTCCATGGGTACTTCAATTACTTTCGTGGTTATATCGGGAAGATTAAGTTCTTTCTTATTTGTCCGGACGAACACAGGTCGGAATAGCTGAACCATATTTTTGCTTATTGTCGAAACTTCTGGGTATAAGAATTTGAATTGAGGCTCCAGATCCGCTACGGCCTGCGGCATTGGAGTTCCTGAAAGAATTAGCTTTCCAACAGGGAGATGCGCCAATCCAAGGACAGTACGGGACTGTATTCCTGTACCAGTCTTAATGCGATGGCTTTCATCCAGAAAAACAAACGCACGATTTTCATCACAGTATGCCGAAATCAAATCGTTTACGTTATCTTGTATTAGTTGTTGGTACGTGATCAGCATAAATCTGGGGTTTTTATCAAGGAGTTCCTTTATGCGTGCCCGTCCACCTCTTAGCCTGGTAAATGACTCTGGTGCCTTGGGAACACATTCGGTTTTTTCTTCGTCCCATGCGGCAAAGGCATTCTTGGGAGCGATTACTAATAGTCGGTCCTCATCTTTCGCTTTGAAGAAGAAAAATGCTAATGCTTCTGTTGTCTTGCCTGCGCCAGGTACTGAGAAAGTAGCAGCTGCAGGCATCAAGGCCATTTTGCAAACATTCCGCAGCTGTGGCTCAGTTAGTTTACGAGTAAAGCCTGCATCAACCAAAACTGCCTTAAGAGTGTCCGAATCAACCGAGTTCGCCTCTTTCGCGAGTTCATAATGCTCGACCATGCGCTTGGATTTTGTCAGAAGCGCCCTTGCTGAGGGTGTAACCTCATATCCTGTTCCATCAACTACTTGGAGTCGTTTAAACAGCTGTCCTAATTCAGTTCGAAGAGACACAAAGTTCCACGATGGAACCGAAAATTGAAATGCCCCCTCGTCGATGGCATCGTCTGAATTATCTAGAAGCAAGCGACGTATTGCACCAACCAATTGGGATGTATCTGGCAGTCGCCGCCAATTCACAACCACCCGTTGGTCTTTTTCGCGGTAGTCAATTATTAGCATCGCGTTTTAGAAACTCCCTGATTGTCTTGATCTTAGCCTCGACCTCTTCAAGTTGTGCCTCGACACCTTCCCTGTCTGATTCATTATTCAGGCCTTCTTGTACCGCCTTATTCAGATCATCATGAGCCTTCTGGCATTGATTTAGTAAGAAAGCCGCCTTGTCCGTTTCTTTCTCAATGTTTCTTGCTGCTTCAATAGTCTCTAGCACTTCTCCACGTACACTCTCAGAGTCCACATCTCCATAAAGTATCTTTTCATTTATCTTTGCCATCCTATTGTCTTCTGGGGTCAAATCCCCTCCGAAGAGCTCATCCTCTGTTTCGTCCTGTTCGTCTGAATCAACTTCGATGACCGTTTTTAGTTGTTTGATGACTGGATCAAAGTGCTTGCTACAATCCTGAACAACTGAGTACACGCGTCTACCCAAGGTGTCAGGTGAATCCAAAAGACAGAACACAACACTAGCGAAAAGTTGCTGGCTTGCGTCGCCGCGCATTCGCATTGCTGGTCCTTTTCTCAGTTTTGCTAACTGCTCAAAACCCAGTTCTTTACCCTCGACTCTCGACCATCGCCCCTCCCAATCTCTCGACTTAAGGTAATCAATTGCCAGTTCCAAGATGTTAAACCTTAGGGCAACCTCGCTCACTTTCATATCGTAAAGATTAGCCAGCTCGCTATCTGTGTAATTGTACTCACGCTTTTTGGCCATCATCATGTTCGCTTCGGCATGCCAAGAATAATCCTCTTTGATTTCACGCACTATCTGTAATTCTGCTTCGAGTTTATCAAGGTCTTGCTCTTGGCCAGAAGGCAAGCGGACGATTTCGATATTCCCGAAATGCTGATATTTCGTGTTGTTTTCATAGATCAGTTGCCGCCAAAAGGCCAGGCGACGATTGCCATTCAGAACAAATCCGTCATAGGTCAAAATAATCTCTTCGCTTTGTCTGTTACTAGGGTTAGAAAATAATTTTTGCATCGCGGTATTGTCTGCAAGCTTAATGAGCAGCTTATGCTGCACCTCTTGAACATCATCACGCTCCGAATCTTTCGAGAAATAATCCTCCTGAACGTCCGGGTTTTCAGCACGATATTCTTCCTGAAGAGACGTTGTCCTTCCATTTCTTAGGCGGTATTTAGGAAGACCAATAGGCACTACTTGCCTATTGATATCTATCTCCCTACCTTGAAATCTCACTCTTTTAGTAGCCGGAAATTTTTGAGCTTTTTCCAGCTGCTCTACCCGGGCTGGCCCGGGCCAACCATACTTAGCACTGACTTGGTTCATTGCCCTATCGTCATTACTCATAAATCCTCCAATTCAAAAATCATGGTAGGCACCGTATACACTTTCCTGAAGATTTCGAGCTCCCGAATCAGCCTATCGCCTTGGGCAAGGTTTCCACCAAGCTTCAGCGCGACCGATTTTGAGGGCACAACAATCCCAGCAGCCATAATTGTGTTGTTAAGGTAGAGAGCTTGAAGTTTCATCATATCCGCATAAATTCTAGCTACGTTTCCGACCTGGAGACATAGACCCACCCTCCGTTTTGTGGAGGTAATTGTGATATTAGATCCCTGGGCAACCTGCACTTCGCCAGACCAACCAAGCGATCTAAGACGAGCCAACGCTTCCTTCCTAAGAGACTCACTTGCGCCCTTAGCCGGTTTGGTTGTGATCGTTGAAATAACATCTTCTATTTCATGTTGAAGCTCTGCTGGCAGAACATTAGTCCCTTGATTGTATTCTGAAATGTAGTATTTCATATCCTTCTCAGGTTATCTTGGACTTTTCGATAGGCTGCTCTTGGTATGATCATAAATTGGCTTGGAGTGGGGCCTATATCGTGCTCGCCCAGCTAACGCATCACGAATCCTCTGAACACCAATTTCGACATACTCAGCCACAGGCTCACAGCCCCAGAACCGTCTACCGTGAAGAGCAGCAGCCACACCAGCGGATGCCGCGCCTGAAAAGGGGTCTAATACAAGATCTTCAGGGTTAGTCAGTGCGAGGACCAATCTCTCTACAAGGCCGACGGGGAACTGGGCTGGATGGAGTGTCTTTTCAATGTGATTGCTTTTCACATTAGGAATCGCCCACACGTCTTCCGGATTTTTCCCCAAAGGATTGCCAGATATTTTCCCCTTGTTAGGTCCTTTGAAAGCCTTTTTGCCAGGGTATTTAGCGGGGATACGCACCGCATCCAAGTTAAAGGTGTAATCAGAATTGAGTGAAGAAGATTTGGTGTACCAAAGCACAACCTCATAACGTCCTGAGAACCGCTTGCTGGCATGCAAACCATGACCGAATTGCCAGACGATTCGATTTCGCAAACTTAGCCCATGCTTCTTGAATATAGGCGCTAATTCGATATCTAGCGGAAATATCTCGTTATCGTGAACAAAATTTCCAACCTGCCAACAAATGCTGCCACCAGGCAAAAGTCGAGGTACTAGCAAATTGATGACTCGTTCCTGCCAATCTAAATATTCCTGGAGATTAACTCGTGTCTCGTATTCCTTCCCCAAATTGTACGGGGGTGACGTAACTATCAGGTTGAATAGGGGCTCTTCTGGAATTCTGTTTAGGAACGCTTCGACTCCACCAAGCCACAAAACATAATCCAAGGAAAGTAGTCTCTGTGTGATTCGTTTCCGTACATGCACGTCGGGGTTCATAGAGCACCTCAAAGGAACCTTCTCCTTTTCCTAAAAAGCGTTAAGCTTCTACAGTCGAGGGTGGTGTGTCAGAAGAGGGACTCTGTTCCAAGTCCGGATGCACCCCCTAGGACAGCTATTCCCTCTTGACTAAGGTTCAGCAACATAAAGCTTGGGAGCGATCTCTGAAATAGTGCTTGTCCGATTCTGTGCTCATCATATTACCACCTAATAATAGATACACCCAACAGCATCCGGCACTCCTCAAAGACTACAGGATTCGTATCACAGAGTATGCCAGAAGCCCATCCATCAGGCTATTTAGCTTTGGTGGGGAAGCCGGGACTCGAACCCGGACGCCTTGCAGCACATGATCCTAAATCATGCTCGTCTACCAATTCCGACACTCCCCCGAAAGACATGGCATATGCAACAACAAAGTGTACTGCTACCCTATACCTGCGCTAAATGTTATCACGACTAGAGGCACACGGTCTAAACGCCGAAGCAGTCGTAGGTTGAACTATTCACCCATCGCATTCTAGAATTCAAATCGATATTATTTAAATGCCTATGGTTGCAAAATAAATAGATTCCCAAGGAGAAAAATTTAATGCCGATTTTTGCAAGAGTGTACACAGGGGAGGACGGCAAATCCCATCTGGAGGAAGTCTCGCCCGAATTCCAGACGTTCAAGGACGTCGAAGGAGCCCATGGAGATTCAACACCTATGATCCCAGCAACTGGCATCAGTGTCCGCCGGAACGAACCTGGGTACTTCCTGGATTGGCATTGTGCACCACGACGTCAATACGTAATTACCATAGCTGGGCAAGTTGAAATTGGGACCGCGGGTGAAGTGCGCCGTTTTGGACCAGGCACTGTATTGCTCGCAGAAGACCTGACTGGGCAAGGTCATACTACACGTGTTGTCGGCACAGAGGACAGAGTCAGTCTGGTTGTGCCTCTCAAGGACTAGTATTCGCGATTCCTCCCATGGCTTACATTTAACTGGAGACCACAGATCCGATAACTGGAGACCACAGATCCGAGTTAATGTAGAAGCCGGAGACAAGGAACACCATCATGGATATTACTGGGCTGGTTGATTCAGAAAATGGGCTGATAAGTCGGCGTATCTTTGTCGAAGATGAGATTTATCAGCAGGAACTGGAGAATATCTTTGCCAGATGCTGGCTGTTCCTCTGTCATGAATCTCAGATCCCTTCACCAGGAGACTTCTTCTCTACCTACATGGGTGAGGATCCTGTTTTAGTTACCCGGGATCGTCAGGGTAAAATTAACGCTTTCTTGAACATCTGTCGTCACAGGGGTAACCGAATCTGTCGCGCTGACACCGGTAACGCTTCATCTTTCACGTGTGCCTATCACGGCTGGGCATATTCTATCGACGGCAAACTTGTTTCAGTTCCTAACTTCGAAGACGCCTACCACGGTGAACTCGATCGTAGCCAGTGGGGCCTTGTTCCTGTAGCACAGATCGGTAGCTACAAAGGACTGGTTTTCGCTACTTTTGACCCCGATGCTCCTTCCCTGGACGAATACCTCGGTGAAACCAAATGGTACCTGGACGTATTTTTTGACAGGAGAGAGGGCGGTGTAGAAGTTCTTGGCGGTATGCATAAGTGGCAAATACCCTGCAACTGGAAGATCCCCGCTGAGAATTTTGGTGGTGATACCTATCATGTGTCACAAAGTCACATATCAGCAGTTCTTAGTGGTTTCAGCCGCGCGACCGGATCAAGGAAAGACGCAAGTGGACTGTTGTTGGCCCCTGGAAACGGCCACATGGTAGTAACAGCGGGGGCCATGGATCAATCTGATCCTCCCATTGAGATAATCCAACGTTATGAGAAGGAAATACGCGAAGAAGTCGTTGCCAGACTTGGTTCGCGGATGAATGAAGTTTCTGTGCAAGTCGCGACAATTTTTCCAAATTTTTCGGTTTCTCGAGGCACCTCCAGAACTCTTCGGATATGGCAACCTAGAGGACCGAAAAATGTAGAAGTATGGTCAGGCCAATTCGTAGATTCTGCAGCACCACCGGAAGTAAAAGATGCATTCAGGTTAGCTGGAATTCGTAGTTTCGGCCCTGGGGGTGTTCTAGAACAAGACGATGTAGACAACTGGCGAGAGTGCACCCATACCGGTCAGGGGATTGTGACCCGACGATATCCTGTAAACATGCAGATGGGCATAGGACACGACAGTTATGACGAAAAACTGAGAGCGTGGTCGAGCAACTATCGTTACGGTGAAAGCAATCACCGACGATTTTATGCTAGATGGGCAGATTTAATGGCTGGTACTAACTGGGCAAATCTGCCACAAATATAGACACTTTGGAAGAACGATTTCTAATTTCATATGCATGAACAAAACACGCAAACCACCCGTTGGAATTTAACATGATCATTGATAACCACGTACACGTTTTTCCAGACCAAGGAGGATCTGCGGGATACGCTGATGCAGATTCCCAGCTGAATCGCCTCCAAGAGTCGGTGGGACGGTTTTGGGGACGTATGGTTACCAGCCACGATGACCGCAAGTTTGTACCAGAACCGAATGAGGAAGTTGGTTTTTATGTGGGGAAATTCGGACGATACCATTGGACAAAATTTGGTGAGGAATGCTGGTTGCAACGTGGTCCTGTAGCACTTGAGAGGATGGAACATACGGCGGATCAAATGATAGCTCAAATGGATTTTGTAGGTGTAGATAAAGCGGTAATATTGTCAGATTACGTAGAGCCGAACTTCGGACGAGAGACGTATTTCGCAGACGCCATCAAACGTTATCCCGACAGGCTATTAGGCAGTGTGGCCATTCAATACGACCTCCTTAAGGACACGCGATACCTGTTGTCCGAGATCAACAAACTAACGTATGCAGTGGAAGAATCTGGTTTTAAAGCACTTCATCGACATCTCCCGAAGGGCCAGCCTCTCGATGACAAACGTTGTGACGCACTTTGGAAAGAAGTGGTACGACTCGGGATACCAGTGTATATGGACACAGGTTTCAACTTAAAAACAGATTATATGGACGAGATACAACGTATAGAAAACGTTCTTAGGAATTTCCCAGAGCTGATAGCCATAGATTGTCACCTGGGAGCCAATGTCCGCCATCCAACAGATCCAGAGTTCGTAGAAAACCCCAAGGAATTCTTCAAGCTCTTCGAACTAGGACGATTTCACCTGGAAGTTGGATACGTCTTGGCATATGAGAACTGGGGAGTATGGGGGCAAGACTACGAGTATCCCTACCCACGACATGCCGAGATCATCAGGCAAGCCTATGAAAACTTCGGCCCAGAAGTACTGGTATGGGGGTCAGACATGCCTTGGACCATGCGAACATGCACATATCAGCAAAACTTGGATCTTATCCGGCTGCACACCGGTTACATGACTGAACAAGATCGGTCGCTTATCCTGGGAGGTAACATAGCCAAAGCTTTTGGAATTGCTTAAGCCACGGAACTATAACATGTGGATCCGTTTTTAAGCAGAAGTTCGTTTTTCTCGCAGAGGCCTACTCGCCTGGTTAAGACATTTGATTATCTCGATATTGGAGCCAATTACACTAGTCTCGTGATATGAGACTGAGTGTTGATAACAGAAATCCTTGACCACCTTGCGCGCTTTGCCAAAATTATTGCGCGGCATATTAGGAAAAAGATGATGCTCTATCTGGTAATTCAGGCCACCATACAAGAAATCAACCACTGGATTCGGTTTTATATTCCGTGTAGTTATCGTCTGATGGGTCAAAAAATCCAATGAAGCATCTTCATCCACCACGGGCATACCTTTATGGTTTGGAGCAAACGCATTGGCAATAAAGAACCCGGTCACTGCTTGGTGCACTAGTAAGAAATATGTCCCATTCCATGGCCCAAGAAAATAGTATATTAGCCCTAAATAAACGATTGTATTAACGACTACGAACAGCGATTCTAGAAACAGATATTTGACCTTCCCCCCGCGAATCATGAATGCTAACCCGCCAAATCGGAAACTAAGAAAAGCTAAGAGCGTTATGGGGAAAAATAGTATCGCCTGATGCCTGACTAATAACCGTAAAATACCCTGTTTACTACGGGCTTGGTCTTCGGTGAATGCTAAAACTGATACATCAATGTCCCCATCCGCGCCCATCTGGTTCGGGTTCAAATGATGACGATTATGCTTATCTACCCACCAGCTGAAATCTAGTGCGATAAGTGATGTCACAACAAGTCCAACAATTTCATTTCTGCGAGCAGAGCGGGCAATTTGGTAATGTCCAGAATCGTGTCCGATAAATCCGATCTGGGCAAATACCACTCCCATGAATACTGCATTAGCTAATTGAACCCACAAATTATCCGCTATGATCAAAAGAAAAATGCCAATCCCCAGTAAGGCCAGTGTGGACACTAATTTTAGGAAATAATATCCAGTTTGAGTTTCAAGCAGACCTTTTTCTTTGACAAGCTTCCTTAGTTCCGAATAGTGCCCTGCCCCCTTAGTCTCGGCCCATTCTTCACCAAATAAAGCCGGCTCAGGAGATTTCGTGGCTGTTGCACGTCCTATTCTTCCTGGTTGCCCAACCGCCATAGCTGAATTATTTATGCTCATTGTATTACGTAAAGGAACTCTGAATTTATTTTTCTACCCACTTTTAAGGCTTCAACCTATACATAGGTATGTACGCCTACCGATTGGGAGAGAGATTAACACATGCTGTCAACTAACAGTCAGGGACAGACGCGCAGGTCTTTAGTAATTTAGTCATTGGAAACTACGGATTTTGAACTTGGTTATAATCAATAGAGTTGCAAGAACTCACACCTATAAGTCGAGATGAAAAGGAGGATGCAATGCTAATAGTAGATGCACAGGTACACATATGGGGAAGTGGTACACCGATGGCACACCATAGACAAGCATCATCTTATTCTGTGAACGATCTATTAGAGGAGATGGATGAGGGCGGAGTACACGCCGCTGTCATACACCCTCCAAGCTGGGATCCAAATTCTGGAATATTAGCTGCAGAAGCAGCCCGTTTGTATCCGGATCGTCTTTCGATCTTAGGGAAAATACCTTTAGAGGACCCAAAGAGCGTCGGCTTAATACCCAATTTACTGAAGCAACCCGGAATGTTAGGACTGCGACTCACTTTCCTTCAACCCGGCCAGGCCACTTGGCCCATGGACGGAACATTGGATTGGTTATGGCCGGCCGCTGAAAAAGCTGAAGTTCCGATAGCGCTGATGGCTTCTGCCTTCCTACCAACCGTAGGCCAGTTAGCTGAACGGCATCCTGACCTGAAATTAATTGTCGATCACATGGGTAGGCCACTTGGCCCACAAACCGAAGGAACCTGGGACTCCTTACCAGATCTACTATCTTTGGCCAAATATCCTAATGTTTCGGTGAAAGCAACCGGAGTTCCTGCGTACTCAAAGAAAAAATATCCCTTCGAGGACATCCACAACTACCTATATCAGATTTACCATTCATTTGGTCCAGACAGAACGTTCTGGGGGACTGATATTACGAGGATGCCTTGCTCTTGGAGTCAATGTGTTTCACTTTTTACCGAAGAACTTACGTGGCTTTCCAAAAGCGATAAAAATCTGATAATGGGCGGTGCTATTTGCAATTGGCTCAAATGGTGGCCAAGAGGATAATTTTTTGTCTGTAGTTTGGTTAGTTCCGAACACACAATACCGAATCTATCCGTTTGCAGGTCAAATCCAACGATTAATCTGGAAGCTTTGTCGATTGCCACGCGACCATCCGCCAGACACCCTCTCGTTTTGTATAAACGTCAGTGAACCTTACTTGAAACCGAAGATCTTGACCATTGGAGATAACATGGAATCTACCTTGTCCGGTTACCACGGCGGTATCGCCATACTGGCGAACTTCTACGTTATCTCGATCTATGGATTGATAGCTGGTCCGTCCTGATGTAATGCTTGATATAAAATCCTCTTTGGTCTCTAGCCTTGCACTTGAATGAACATAACTCAGATCGTCGGCCAATATTTCCTTTAGAGAATCTACATCTTTTCCTATCATGGCCTGGATTCGTTTGTTCTCTAGTGCGATGATTTCATCCATTACAACACTCCTAATTCTAGTATCTCCCTGCAAAATTCCATGGACTCGATTCTTAGTAGAGGAATCTAAAAGTTCAAAACTCCGTGGACACGTGCCATGTTAATCGCGGCCAAAGTCAGCCCATCTCTTATTTCACCATTCAAAATCATCTGCTGAACTTGTTGATAGTCAAAGAATCTCGTCTCCACAATTGTGCCAGAATCCGCATCTAAGGCATTATCCAACGACACCAAATCGCGAGCCACCAGAACCGTGACGTCAACACTGATGATAGCCGAATTAGGGAAAAATCTCCCTATTTCCTCGATATTCTCTGAATCATAACCAGTCTCTTCGTTCAGTTCTCTCCGTGCATTTTCAATTACTGAATGCTGCAACTCGCACATTCCTCTAGGCACTTCCCACAACCACGCGTTAACTGGATATCGGTATATGTTTACTAATCCGAGTTCGCTTTGTTCCGATAGCGCAATTAAGGCGACACTCCCCTGTCCATCACCTTCAACGATGCGATTGTAACGTCCTCTTGTACCATCGGGAAACAGAACTTTGTCAAAATACACTTTTACCCATTTATTCTCCGGATTGTAATATTCTAGAATTTCTTCTTCTCTGACAATCATAGATGACCTCTGATATAAGCATTACCATCCTGAGGTGTTCCAGGATCTTAATGTCGTACCTAGACCCGGATGAATCACTTGAGGTTCGAACCCAAAATCTATTGATTAAGAGTCAGCGCAGCATCATCTTATACGGTGTCTCTAAGACCGTCTAGTACGGTTGTCGGCCCGATAAAGTGCTTCAAATCTCGTCTATTTCGTTTGACGAAATCCCATATCGACAGGTTGTAAACTCCAGATCAAGCTGGTCGGGTGCCCGTTTTGCATAGTCCTCAAAAGACCCATAAATTGTTCTATGGCCAATTTTAGTAGCTTTTGCGCATGTTCAGACATAAACTCTGTTTAATAATTGCAAGTTACAGGAGAATTTAATGATTCGTGTTTTAACCCTCTACCCATCCAAGGAAGGTTCTAAATTCAACTTTGACTATTACATTAATAAACACATGAAGTTAGTCAGGGACAGGTTAGGGGACTCCCTATTGAAAGATGAAGTCGACCAAGGGTTAGGTACTATAGAGCCCGGCACACCCGCCCCATTTCAGGTAGTCTGCCACATGTGGTTCAATTCTATGGATGAGATGCGGGAGTCTATGGGCACACATGGTCCCGAGCTAGTAGCAGACATTCCCAACTATACGGACATTGTTCCGGTGTCTCAGGTCAGCGAAATTAGCGTCAGCTAGACCAGCTTTTGCGGCCCACTACATTTGTGCCTATCTAATGGTGACCCGCCTGGGACTTGAACCCAGAACCTATTGATTAAGAGTCAATTGCTCTGCCAAATTGAGCTAGCGGGCCACGGGCCGGAATTATAGCATAGCCAGGATTCTCTCTAGGAACACCGTCACAATGCCGAGCCTTGAGAGACCCCCAGTAACACGAATATAATCAGGTCGTGATGAAGATAAGTGACCTAGGAGAATTCGGCGTTATCGATAGGCTGTCATCGTATATTCATGCCCGAAATACTGAGAGTTACGATTTGTTAGGGTATGAACTAATCGTGGGTGTGGGTGACGATACAGCTATCTGGAAGCCAGGATCAGGAATCGAATTGGCGACTACGGATACCATGGTAGAAGGAGTTCATTTTCACCAATACACTACTTCCTGGTACGATCTCGGGTGGAAAGTTATGGCAGCCAACGCTAGTGACATCGCCGCAATGGGTGGGCTTCCATTATACGCGATGGTGACGTTGGGGCTCCCCGCGGAGACCGATGTTGCTGATGTCGACGAACTCTATAAAGGGATATTAGACTTCGCAGACAAGTGTCAAATTAAGATCGTGGGTGGTGATATGGTTCGATCAAGTTTCATATTCATCACAATTTCACTCACAGGGGCTACAGACCTCTCGGCAATGCTCCGTACAAACGCACAAATAGGTGATCAAATAGCGATCATCGGACAATTAGGGCTATCAGGCGCAGGATTGAAGCTAATTCAAGGATCATTGAACCTGGAAAATGGCTCAGATCGTCTTATAGCAGCCCATAAAACACCTTATCCTCTAATAGACCAAGGACGCATTCTCGCATCTATAGGTATAAAAGCTGCCATGGACGTAAGTGACGGACTCGTCGATGATTTGGGAAAGCTGTGCATAGCTAGTGACGTCTCGGCGAGAATAGATTCTACCCAAATCCCTATAGACTCAAGCCTCAAGAAATTTTTTCCAGACGAATATATGAACATGGTGCTATATGGCGGTGAGGATTACGCTCTCATATTCTGTGCCCCTCCTCCAATTATGGAACGTGCTCTTTCTAAGCTATCTGGGCAAAGTACTGTGATAGGCGAGATGCTATCGGGATCCCCCGGACAAGTGTTTATAATTGGAACGGACGGCAACGAGATAAAGGCGAACCGAAGCGGATGGGATCACTATAGGTAAATGAAAACAACATTGCACCTATCCAGCCGATGCCCAGAAGAGACCCAAAATATCGGACGTCTTCTCGGACAAGGCTCAAACCCTGGCGACACGTTTCTGCTTACTGGTCCTTTGGGAGCTGGCAAAACATGTTTAGTCCAAGGAATTGCCTGGGGATTAGGGGTAGTTGAATATGCAAGGAGTCCTACGTTTGTGCTCATTACCAGATATCAAGGTAGAGTCCCTATATACCACGCGGACTTGTATAGAATAGAAGATCCTCAGGAAGCAGAAGATTTGGGATTAGAGGAGTACATTAATAGCCAAGGTATATGTGTCGTAGAGTGGGCCGATCGTGCACCACAGCTATTCCCAGATTCTTGTATGTGGATCGAATTAACATATGGGAAAACAGAGCTAGATAGAAACCTTGTTATAACGGCTGAGCCGGATAGTGCAACAAAGCTTTTGGGCGCTCTGAACGCGAAACAAACGTAACTCCTATGCTACTTGCTATAGATACTTCATCCCGATACGCTGGCGTATCTCTTTGCGACGATGGGACACCTCTGATCTCACAATCGTGGCATTCCAGCCGAAATCACACAAAAGAGTTAACTCCCGCAATACAGCACATATTGAAGACTACGGCAATAAATCTCAGCGACTTGGAAGGCATATGCGTGGCTCTAGGTCCAGGTGGGTTTAGTGCATTGCGCGTAGGATTAAGTGTTGCCAAAGGGTTTGCGCTAGCTTTAAAGCTACCTTTATTTGGAATTACCACACTGGAAGCGGAGGCCTTCCATTACAGATCTCTAGGCAGACCAGTCTGCTCGCTCTTGTCAGTAGGGAGAGGTGAGGTTGCCTATTCTATCTTCAACATCGACGAATGTATAAGGCAACCCGAAATCAAAGCACCTGATGAGATTCCGGTGCTGGCACCGGAAAATACTGTATTTTGCGGAGAAGGGCTGAACGAATGCCAAAATCGGCTTGAATTGAATCTTGGTGAACATCAATTAATTGCTGAATATTCTGGTACAACTACAAGGCTTAACGCTCTGGCAACCATAGGGGAAGGCCGGCGGAAAATAGACGATCCGGACAACGCTGCCACATTACAACCGTTGTACCTGAGGAGCCCTAGCATCTCTACTCCCAACCCACCACGTAAAATAAAACTATGAATCATTTAAGAAAGTAGGAAGATTGAACAACTCAACTCAGCAAACTCTAGTACTAATCAAACCTGACGGAGTTCAGAGGGGACTGATCGGGACTATAATTTCTCGTATGGAAGCCCGTGGTTTGAAAATAGTGGCAATGAAGTTAAAGACCGTAGACAGGAACCTGGCAGGACAGCACTACGGTATCCATCGCGAGCGGCCTTTCTTTCCTGGTTTAGTAGAATTCATCACATCAAGCCCGATCGTTGCTATGGTTCTGGAAGGCCCAAATGCCGTAGAACTAGTTCGCAATACCATGGGCGTCACCAACCCCACAGAAGCTGCCCCCGGAACTATCAGAGGTGATTTAGGGGTGAACATCGGCCGAAATCTCATCCACGGGTCTGACTCCCCCGAAAACGCTACGGGCGAAATAGCATTATTTTTTGAATCTAGTGAGATTTGTGAATACGATAAAACTATAGATCCTTGGATTATTGAACCCTAACAACCTCATGCGCACGGGACCACAGTTCTTCTAAGCTATAAAATTCCCGGTCTGCCTCACCGAACAGATGGACAACGACATCACCAAAATCCAACAACTGCCAGCCGGAGTCTGACGCGCCTTCCCCATGACTCAAAGGGACGCCTACGTCTTTAAATTTCTTTACCATATCTTCTCTCAAGGCACGTGCCTGCCTAGATGTGGTGGTTGTAAGGATAACGAAATAGTCAGCGAATGCTGACAGATCCCTGATATCAAGAAGAACTATATCCTCCGCCTGTAGGTCGGAAGCTATGTCGACTAATTTATGCCCCTTCTCAACTGGAGTCAGAATAAAGCCCCTTTCTAAGCAGGTAAATTATAGGTTTCAATTCGATCTTATACAATCTAATCTAATCAATTTCTTGGCGGACAACATAGCGCGTGGATCTACGTTGTCCGCCGTCGAAAACTAAAAGTCTCTCTTTTGTTTATTCTTAAATACTGACTTAAGATCAACGGTTATAAATGACAAAAGACTGCCCCAAAGTCACCTAAAAACATCTGTGACTAGCCGGTCATCTAGGCATCATTACAAAGGACTCAAGATCAATTGTATGTTGGTTTCAAATCAGCACCTCATTGCCGCGTACAAGATGCTTATGTTAGCCTGATATCACGATGATTAATCACACAAAAGCGAAGGTTGTTGTAGCGATGAGTGGAGGCGTCGATTCATCGGTGACCGCCCTCCTGCTCCACCGTGCAGGATATCAAGTCATAGGCGTAACACTCCGATTGTATAACATTGATCAGAGCAAGTTACCAAGCTACTACCAAGGTTGTTGCACTTTGGACGATGTAGAAGACGCTCGCCGTGTTTGCGGGATTCTCCAGGTGCCGCATTACGTATTAGACATGCAGCGTGAATTTAAATCCCACGTTATTGATTATTTCTTAGAAGAATACCGCAATGGCAACACACCGCATCCATGTATAGCTTGCAACGACAAGATTAAGTTCGCATTTCTTGCCCAACGGGCAGAGTTCTTAGGGGCCGAATACGTCGCGACAGGACACTATGCCCGGATACAAAATCAAGATGGATATCATCATCTGTTAAAAGGTCTAGACACAAAAAAAGATCAGTCTTACGTGCTCTATGGAATGGGACAGGAGGAGTTACAACGGACACTAATGCCAGTTGGCTGGTACGGTAAGAAGGATATCCGGTCTTTGGCAACTGATGCCGGATTCCCCAATGCAGACAAACCTGACAGTCAAGACATATGTTTCATTCCTTTAGGAGATTACCGCAAGTTCATTCAAGAGCAAATTACACCAAAACCTGGCCGCCTGATAAGCACAGATGGTGTAGAAATAGGGCGACACCTTGGCATAGAGATGTTCACTGTAGGACAACGAAAAGGCTTAGGGGTATCGTCCTCAACGCCATTGTACGTTACATCGATCGACCCCAAAAGCGGCGACGTGACAGTTGGATCTGAAGAAGACCTATACCAAGATATTTTACCAATGTCACACGTAAATTTTGTCAGTGGGATCCCACCAATTGATGGCTCCCCGGTATCCGTGAAAATCAGGTACAAATCTCCTGAAGTGCCCGCCATATTTTTTCAGGAACAAGGTGGAATGCATCTCCGATTTAACAATCCCCAGAGAGCAGTCACTCCCGGACAAGCGGCGGTTCTGTACGACAACGACGAAGTGTTGGGAGGAGGTCGTATATCACGTCTTCCACAAAAATTAATGGTTACTGATACTCAGAGTATCCATGCCTGATCTTGAAAAAGAACAATCTCTCCTGCGACTTGGCTATAGCCAAGTCGCAGGGGTGGATGAAGTGGGTAGAGGACCACTGGCAGGACCAGTTCTAGCCGGAGCGGTAATCCTAGATCCAGACATTGATCCTTCGGTTCCCTGGCTTAGACTAGTGAATGATAGCAAAAAATTAACACACCTCCAACGACTACGCGCCAACGACATTATTCGGACTAAATCCTTGGCAGTATCTTTAGGCAAATGCGAATCTGGGGAAATAGACTACTTAGGAATCTCCAAAGCCTGCAAGGTCGCGATGACCCGGGCTATTCAGGGCCTTAATGTAACCCCGGATTACCTGCTCATAGACTACGTTGAACTAGCGGAGGCCAATATCCCCTACACCGCGATACCAGGAGGTGACGGCAAATCCTATTCAATCGCAGCCGCGTCAATAGTAGCTAAGGTTGCTCGAGATGAGATGATGGTGGCCGCCAACGATACCTTTCCCGGTTATTATTTCCACCGCCACAAGGGTTACGGTACAGCACGACACATGGAAATGTTAAATCGTTTGGGGCCCAGTCCAATTCATCGACGTTCATTTGCCCCAGTCAGACTGTCATTAGAATCCATTCGAGACTCTTAGTTTTCGATTTTGCCACAGCGGGGATAATCAGTGCTTCAGTATTGCTAATCCAAAACTTGTAACAATTTTATAATTCATAGCATACGCTGATCTAACCACACATAATAGTAAAACTAGCTTAGAAAGAACCCCATGGATCACCCAAGCCTTTACCAGCAACACCTAGAAACAATCCGCCGAAGTTGTGCGGCTCTTGGGATCAAGGGCACCGATACAATCCCTGGAGAACCCGGTGCCCGCATTCTCATAGAATTGGCTTCCCGACTACCGGGACCACCTTTGGAAACCTATGACGAGAGCGATACTTGGTCTATGGAGGACTCAACCTCCCTAATATTTTGCATCAGGGCATCACTAGAATTCTTATCTCAGAGAAAGCATTTCAGCGAACTCGGAGAGCGCATTACCTCGGGAATTTTAACCACGCTTGACTCATTAGAGGCGAATTTAAGCTTTCAAATACGCAGAAAAGTAAGAGATCAAGTATACGGACTGTATGTTATTATTGACCCCCTTATAACTGGCGGAAGGGATCCATTGAGGATTGCCGAAGATAGTATAAAAGGTGGCGCAAGGATCCTCCAATTAAGGGATAAAAAGCGGGATAAGGGCGAAGGCTTAGATTTAGCAAACAAGATTAAAGAACTATGTGATGATTCTGGCGCCTTGCTTATCATCAACGATCACGCGGATGTAGCAGCTGTAACAGAGGCACACGGAGTTCACGTAGGCATCCATGACCTCCCCGTTTCTGAAGTACGGAAGACACTATCCAATAACCAGATCATTGGCAGATCTAGCCATCTAATAGCAGAAGCCTTGCAGGCCGACCAGGAAGAGGCGGACTATATAGCCGTAGGTGCGATGTACCCCACAGGTTCAAAGAACCAACCCATAGTTGGCGGACCGGCACTTCTGCGTGTTGTAAAAGCTAGCGTCTCGCCGCCGGTGGTCGCTATTGGAGGAATTACAACTGAGCGAATACCCGAAGTCGTGGATTCTGGTGCAGATGCGATTTGCGTAATTAGCGCAGTCGGTTTGGCTCGAAATCCAATGGCTACAACACAGGAACTCGTCCATACCATCATCCAAGCTGGCGGGAGAGCTTAATGCCGTCAACGCATGCTAATCACTTCTCGGAGATCTCGGACAAAGCATTAGGCGAATTCACAAAAAAACACGAAACAAGGGAACGTGGTCTTCAAATTTCACGACTAGTGATACGGCTCTCGGCCAATGCTGTGCGAGCCGTTCATCGTGGTGAATATGAGAAAGCCGAGACCCTGATCGCCGAAGCCCGCACATCGCTGCAAGATACAAGATCTATCCTAAGCAACAATCCAGACATTTACTATGCCGGATATCTAGCTGATGCACGTAAAGAATTCTCCGAAGCTAATCTCACACTAGCGCTCTTGTCTGGTAGACGAATGCCCAATCCAGAAGATATAGACGTAGATATAACCGCATTTTTGAAGGGACTCGGAGATGCTGCCGGAGAAATCCGGAGATATATTTTGGACTCACTTAGAAAAGACAATTGGGATCAATGCGAAGACCTAATGGAGGTAATGGACGAGTTATATGGACTTTTAGTGACCATGGATTTCCCGGAAGGAGTGACCGGTGGGCTGAGGCACACCACGGATATGGTGAGGGGAACTTTAGAGCGAACCCGAGGGGACTATACCATGGCGCTGCGACAGCGTGAATTGGAGCAAAAACTTTCGTCTTGGGAAAGATCCTTCAAGACCAGAGGCTCTAACAATTAAGACTTTTTACCCCTAGTAGAAAACCGTCAAAAAGGAGATTGTTTAAAGAATTATGTCGGCATTTTTAATCGCAATTCTAGCCGGGATTGGAGCACTTTTATTCGCCGTGATCTTAGCTCGCCGCGTTCTGAAAGCAGATCAAGGTAATCAAGCAATGCAGGACATTGGTGATGCTATTAAGATCGGAGCAATGGCATTTTTGCGCCGTGAATATATGGTTCTAATCCCATTCGTCTTAGCAGTAACTGCAGTTCTTTGGATAGTGATTGATTTCATTCAGTTAGACAGCGCTGTACCCCGAACCGCAATCGCTTATCTGGCAGGAACGATCATATCGGCATTCGCTGGGTTCTTAGGTATGAACATGGCCGTTAGGGCCAATACGCGCACTGCAGCCATGGCAATGAAAGGCCTGAATCCTGCCCTGCAGGTTGCTTTTTCATCAGGCGCTGTGATGGGTCTTATGGTAGTAGGAATGGGTATTCTGGGAGTCACAATCCTTTACATCATCTTCAACGACATCCAATACGTTGCCGGATTTGGGTTAGGTGCATCTTCTATAGCATTGTTCGCCCGAGTGGGCGGCGGCATATTTACAAAGGCCGCCGATGTAGGGGCAGACCTAGTCGGTAAAGTAGAACAAGGTATCCCTGAAGATGATCCACGCAATCCTGCGGTCATAGCTGATAACGTAGGCGATAACGTGGGAGACGTTGCAGGCATGGGGGCAGATTTATTCGAATCCTATGTCAGTTCCATTATTGCTGCCATAGCTCTTGCGGGAGCTGCCGTGACCATCTCCGTTTCAGGAAACTCAACGGCAAAATTCGCCGACTCTTTAGTTGTACTGCCGTTACTGATAGCCTCAGCCGGCATTGTGGCCTCCGTGCTCGGCACGTTCATGGTGCGAAGCAAAGAGCAAGCAACCTTCAAGGATCTGCTTCACGCGCTCAGGAAAGGAATTTTCACGGCAGCAGGACTCGTTGTATTATTCTCTCTGGTAGTCGTCCTGTGGCTTGACGTAGAATTTAACGCCTTCTGGGCTATCTTCGCTGGACTTGCAGCTGGAGTGATCATTGGCGTCACCACAGAATATTACACCTCTTACGATAACTCCCCTACAAAGGGTGTAGCTGAATCGGCCCAAACTGGAGATGCCACCACTATCATCAGTGGTTTTGCAATCGGCATGCAGAGTACTGTAATACCTGTATTGATAATTGGAGCCGCGATCATAGCCGCATACGAATTGTTCAGTTTCTACGGCGTCGCCCTGGCAGGAGTCGGAATGCTTTCGACTTTAGGGATCACATTAGCGACTGATGCTTATGGCCCTGTAGCCGACAATGCTGGAGGCATCGCAGAACAGGCACGGTTGCCATCTGAAGTCAGACAACGTACAGACTCTCTAGACGCACTCGGAAACACTACCGCAGCCACAGGTAAGGGATTCGCGATTGGCTCTGCAGCACTAACTTCGCTTGCACTCATGGCAGCATACGCTACTACTGTAGGGCTTTTCCCAGCCGATGACGAATCGAACCTTGTATTAAACCTCCTCAATCATAGAACCCTCGTTGGCTTGCTAATTGGAGCCATGCTTCCATACGTGTTTTCTTCATTGACTATGCAAGCAGTTGGTCGAGCCGCCTTCTCGATCGTTAACGAAGTGAGACGTCAATTCAGAGAAATACCCGGACTTATGGACGGAGACGGCAAGCCGGACTATGTGCGATGCGTGGATATCAGCACTAGAGGAGCGCTCCGTGAAATGATCATACCTGGCATTTTGGCGGTGGTCGCTCCCATAGCAATCGGGTTTATCCTCGGCAAAGAAGGGCTTGGAGGGATGTTGATTGGATCCGTTGCAGGAGGTTTTGTCCTAGCAATCACGATGGCTAACGCAGGTGGGGCATGGGATAATGCAAAGAAATACATAGAGATGGGCAACTTAGGTGGGAAAGGATCCGCTGCACACAAGGCAGCAGTTACCGGCGATACAGTTGGAGATCCATTTAAGGACACCTCCGGTCCATCTCTTAACATCCTGTTAAAATTGATGGCAATCGTAGCACTCGTCTTTGCCCCAGTATTCAAAGACCTAACGCCACTGATTGGTGGCTAGAATACCCGGATATAAGAGCGGGCGTAGCTCAATGGTAGAGCTCCAGCCTTCCAAGCTGGTCATGTGGGTTCGATCCCCATCGCCCGCTCCAGACACCCATCTGATACGATCTCGCCGGTCCCAGCGCTATTTAAATAACCATGAATTTAAAAGGTGCATCCTCTGATATTTAGGTGTTCCTTCTTCGTAGGTATTTCGATGCTAGCGCTTCTGTTCCTAGTCGCACTGATCACTTGCCGAGCCGCAGGTGGGCCCTTCTAATTTTTGGCTATTCCTTCAAACTTAGCCGCAATAAAAGATAATATAACCTTAGGAGGAAACCTACATGATGATAGATTTGACTGGCAAAATAGCCCTAGTCACAGGGGCCGGACGTGGAATCGGTCGCCAAATCGCGCTGGTTCTCGCCCGACAAGGCGCAGACATAGCCGTATCAGATATTAGGGCCGAAAACGCCGATAGTGTCGCGGAAGAAGTCCGGTCCTTAGGACGTAAGTCAATCGGCCTGAAAATCGACGTGTCTAACTCTTCTTCAGTTGCTTTGGCAATGACTACTATCAATTCTGAGTTGGGCCCGGTGGATATCCTAGCTAACAATGCTGGTACAGTTGGAGCGCCAGATTGGTCGGGGACAAGCCGTGAGCAGGATTGGGACGCTACTTTCGCAGTGAACGTCAAAGGGACTTTCATATGCTCGGAAGCGGTGGCACCTTCTATGAAAGACCGCCGTAACGGAAAAATCGTGAACACAGCATCAGTTGCTGGGAGAATGCCTCGTCCCCAATATGCACACTACGGTGCATCAAAAGCTGCCATTATCAACTATACCCGGTCGTCCGCATTAGCACTGGCACCTTTTAATATCAATGTTAATGCAGTATGCCCAGGCCCCATAGATACCGCGATGTTTCGTCAAATCGGTGACACGCGGAGGCAGAACAATCCAGATGAAGTCAATGTAGATGACCGCTCGCTTTATCAGAAGGACGTAGCTAACCGGTGCGCCTTAAATCAAGAAATCGTCCCCGAGGACATAGCCAACATGGTCGCATTCTTGGCCTCCGACGATGCACGCAGTATCACCGGTCAATCGATACATGTAGATGGGGGATTGATGATGGTATAGATTATGCCGTGCCACAATCTTTCGAATTTTCGGACCGATGTTTAGAAGTTTATTACTGTCCAATTTTAGAGGAGTGCTGCTTGTCTAAAATCTTCCCTCAAGACCACTTAATAGAAGTTAATGGTATCCAACTGCACTATCATGACTGGGGAGGCGATGGAAGGGGCATATTCCTTCTACACGGCCTAGCATCTCACGCCGGTATCTGGGATTTAGTGGCACCTCAGATTGCAACTCACTATCGCGTGGTAGCACTCGACTTGCGTGGTCACGGTAGTAGCAGCAAACCCAATCACGGATATGACTTTGACACCATAGCGTCCGATGTGAATACGATCCGCAGAAAATTACAATTGGATCTTCCTGTGATAGTTGGCCATTCTTGGGGGGGCAATGTCGCTTTGCATTGCGCCGTATCAGAGCCCACATATTTTTCAGGTGTGGTTATGGTAGACGGAGGCTTCATAGAACCGTCATCTAGGCAAGGCTGGACTTGGGAATTAGCTCAACAAGAGATGTCGCCCCCTTCGTTCAACAAATTGACATTAGGTTCTTTGAAACAACGCATTAGCGAAGGAGCTTTAAAGCCTTTCTGGACCCCGGAAATAGAACGTATCATCATGAATAATTTTTACCTAGATGATGAAGGATTCGCCCATCCACACCTAAGCCGTGACAACCATATGAGAATCGTTCGTTCCTTGTGGGATCATAAACCATTTGAACTAATGCCTAGGCTAACTTTACCGGCCCTCGTATTAGCTGCCCGAGGATTGGCTCCGGGGACGCGCTTGGATAAGACAAAGAAACATATGGTACAACGTGCCGAACGCTTCCTCCCAGATGGGAGCGTAATATGGATGGAAGATACGATTCATGATGTCCCACTACAAAGGCCCCATCTTTTAGCAAATATTATAAGAACATTCGCGTCCTCCCTAGATATTCAATAGCCGACTTCAATAGCACCGCTGCAGGGAGTTCGGCTATATTCGTGCGTAAAAGTACCTGATTTGGTTTGACAAATCCTTTAGGGCGCTGCTATATTTATGGCCCTTAATTTAACGGTTTCTTGTCAATCAACAGTTGTTAGTCACGTTGCGTAATAGTAACGAATTCTCTACGCCCGCGCAGTGCCTAGGCCTTGCGAAAAGACTAGAAAAACTTCAACATAACGGCCAGCAAAATATGTAGTGCTTATATTGAAACCGTCGCCGTAGCGACGGTGTTTTTCTGAGACGGACGGATCCGTCCCAGACCGGAGTGTAGACAGTTGGAAAAACAAAACCTCGTAGTTAGGTTCGCCGGCGAAGGCGGCCAAGGAGTTGTAACCTCTGCTGAGGGGTTAGCCCAAGCCGCATCCCAGGTAGGCTACCACGTACTCACATATGCCACGTTTCCTTCGCAAATATTAGGCGGACCAACATGGACTCAGACGCGAGTTTCCACGACGGCGGTACTTAGCGCCGGAGATGAGTTGGACTTGCTTGTAGCGTTCAATAGAGAGGCCTACGACACCCACGTAGCAGAAGTACGTTCTGGTGGGGTCGTAATTTATAACTCTGGAGAATTCCAACTAGAAGTTGACGAACACAGCTTCGGAATTCCCTTCGACGAACTGGCGAAATCTACTGGCAACTCCAGGGCAGCTAATATGGTAGTCATTGGGGCAATAGCACACTTGGTTAACTTCGCCCAAGAACACCTAGAGGGTTTTGTGAAATCCCGGTTTTCGAGAGGCCGTGCTAACGATGAACAGATAATTGAATCGAACATCAAAGCCCTAACTTTAGGCAGGTCTCACGCAAAAGAAAGCGGCTTTTCCCTGGGAACACTGGCAGAGGCTATACCATCAAACCATCCGCAAATCCTCGTGAAAGGCAATGAAGCAATATCACTAGGAGCTACTGCCGCGAACCTAGAATGCTATGTTGGCTATCCAATTTCACCTGCGACCACCATCCTAGTCTGGATGGAGAAGAATCTTGTATCAGAAGGAAAATTCGTCTATCAAGTAAGTTCAGAAATCGAAGCCATAGCATCACTGTTGGGAGCCGGGTTTGCGGGTAAAAAGGCTATGACAGCAACGGCAGGACCGGGAATAAGCCTGATGAGCGAAGGTTTAGGCTTAGCTTGGATGGCCGAGATCCCAGCAGTAGTGGTTGACGTTCAGAGAGGGGGGCCTGCTACTGGTCTACCAACAAAAACCGAACAATCGGATTTGTTCGCATGCATGCACCCCGCTCATGGGGATGTCAAGCTGCCAGTTATAGCACCAGGGTCAGTGGAGGAATGTTTCTATGCCGCTGTTGCTGCGCTGAACTGGGCTGAACGTTACCAAGGACCGGTCATCCTTATGAGTGAAATGGCGATGGCTGAACGAGCCCAGAATATTCCAAAGCCAGACCTATCGAAAATTAACATAGAAAAGAGAATAGTGTATCAAGGTGCAAATGGATACCAAAGATACGAGGGGAATAGCCTTTCGCCCATGCCCGTACCCGGTGGACCAGGTTCTTACATTGCCAACGGAAGCGAACACGATGGCATGGGCGATACAACTCATTTAGGACAACGACACGTAGAAATGACTGAGCGTCGCTTTGGTAAACTAAGACTTCTGGAAGATGGAACTTTCGAATCCGAGAACGAATCTGAGTCCATAGCTCTTGTCCCTTGGGGAGGCACTAAAGGACCTGCCAAAGAAGCGTTTGACCAATTATCTGCAGACGGCATCCCAATAGGATGGTATTACACTATGTTCCTCAATCCTTTACCACCCATGTTATTAGAGGACCTACTACGAAAAGATCTCGTGATAGTTCCAGAGTTGAACTATCAAGGACAGTGGGCCTCGATGCTGCGTTCCTACGGAATTAAAGCCGAAGCTATAACCCAATATACTGGACTCCCATTCAAAGTTAGAGATCTGGTGCAACGAGTCAAAGAATTAATGGATAGCCATCAACGAAAGGTGGTTAAAGTATGAGCGTAAAGAACCATGAATACGATTTTAAATGGTGCCCAGGCTGCGGTGATTTCGGTGTGCGACGCGCTTTAGAATCCGCTATGGCAGATAGAGTAAGAACACAGGAGATGCCTGCAGAAAACAATGTTGTCATCGCCGGGATTGGCTGCTCTGGTAACCTCGTACACCTTCTTGAAGGACAACAGCCTTTCGGATTTCACGGTATCCATGGACGTACGTTACCTATATCCATGGGTGTAAAAATGGCCAGACCGGAACTCAACGTTGTAGTTGTTGCTGGCGATGGAGATTTCCTCAGCATTGGTATGGAACACATCGCGCCACAAGCAGCCCGCAACTTAGACGTGACGGCCGTGATCATGGACAACGGAATCTATGGTCTAACCAAAGGTCAAAGTTCTCCTACGACGGAATTAGGCGAAACTACCAGTTCTACACCCTATGGGAAAATGGAAGAACCCCTACACCCGCTAAACATGTATATGAGTTTTGGAGTCTCTTTTATAGCGTCAGGATTCTCAGGGAAACCCCGAGATCTAGCACGCCTAATTACGGCAGGGATGGAACATTCTGGATTCTCCATTGTTCACGTGCAATCTCCCTGCACTACTTACAATGACACCTTCGAAATATTAAAAGGGAACAGCAAAAAAGGTATTCACCCTCTGCTCTGGGACATCCCGGAGGATCATGATTCCTCAGATAGAGTTGCAGCTCAGGACGCTATCAACTCTGGCGGCTGGCCAGTGGGTATAATATACCAAGACACTAACCGGCCCTCGTTTCACGCCCAAGATCAAGGAATTAAAAAAAGATTGAAGCCCCGCAGCGCTCAGGCATTACTAGATTCCTACAACATTTAAGTCCCTACGACTGAGGTAAACGTGTCGGAGCATAAATTCATATGCTTCCCCATTCAAGACTTGGTTGCATTCCACATCCGGCATACTATATCCCAACGTTTGAGGTAAACGTGTCGGAGCATAAATTCATATGCTTCCCCATTCAAGACTTGGTTGCATTCCACATCCGGCATACTATATCCCAACGTTTGAGGTAAACGTGTCGGAGCATAAATTCATATGCTTCCCCATTCAAGACTTGGTTGCATTCCACATCCGGCATACTATATCCCAACGTTTATCGATATAAAGATCTGGAGTGCCATCCTCGTATCTAATTGTTTAAGCTATTTTGCTAAGACTAACATCACACCCGTTAGAGAATTTCCATCCCGTCACCCCAAGGCCTACCAGATGAAATTTACAAGAACTTAGTGACAACCCTACTTGATAATCGGCTAAACCGCACGAGATGCAGCACCACGCCAACTACTAAGTGAGACAGCTAGCGTCTTAAAGTTGTCGTTTATTCTATTTCACTATATATGTAAAGGTGACTCAGGCTTCTTCCAACGCTTCATACTTGGTTGGGCAAAGTACGCTTACCGTTTCTGCATGAAAGATTCCGTCCTCTTTATAAGCCCCCATCAAAATGATCTCCGAATGATCGTTGAAAAAAAGGTCAGGTACCACTCCAGTATATGAAGCTAACAGAGTATCTTCCCCAGAAGCCAGAGTGAACAGAGCGGTCGTAGTTTCGGTCTGCCGATTAAAAGAATCTGTCACCAAACTCCCCTTTACCCGGAATCTTCGTTCCGACAAGTCGCCGTCGAACGCTGCCAGTTCGTCTACTGTGAAATAGTAACTAGTGCTCCCGGGAAACGCAGCGTAAACGAGATAAGCAATCGCAAAAGCTAGAACCATGCCTACCAGAACCAAGCGCGCTTTTCCTCCAAAAAATCCGTGGCGGCGCTGTGGGCCATATACTGATATTTGATCCAACTAACTCAATATCCTTAACCTCATAATATCGTGGGCATTGTATATTGACAACGCTCAACTATGTTCATACCCATGTTCATCTATAGTATTTCATCATTTTTAGAAGAATCTAAATTATCCAAAGTTTCCCTGATTGCAGTGACCTCTCTCTCAAGTTCATTCTGGCGCCGCGAAGTGAAAAAGAGGTATACGAAGAACACTACCCACGTTACAGTGTAGGCAGCGAAAAGATATGGAATATTGTTATTAGGCGTGGTCAATAAGGTAAACATCCGTCACCCCCTAGTATCTCTACTTCTAGACATTGATAACTGATCGCTTGCTTCCTTGACAGATATTTCTAGTTGTTTGATGGACATCAACTGCCACATAAGATATCCAAACAGAACTAAAAACGTGAACAGTGAAAAATACAATACCACTCTCATATCTGATGCAACATCGAATCTGTCAAAACTGACTACCAACCGTTGATGTTGGGTTTCCCACCAATCAACTGCGCGATATACGATTATCACATCAATAAACCCGATTATTCCCAATACCGCCGAATAAACCCCTGCCTGAGATCTATTATTACTATATGAACGTAACATTAAATATGCGACGTAGATTAACCAAAGGACTAATGTCGTAGTCAACCTGGCATCCCACGTCCACCAGATTCCCCAAATAGGCTTAGCCCAGATTGGGCCTGTGATGAGAACGAGTGTAGTGAATATCAAGCCTATTTCGGCTGCGGAACTTGCCACCGCATCCCACATAGGGTTACGTTCCCATAACATCCACCTCTTGGTCCATCCAGGTGCTTTCCGAACAGGAAGATAAAAGAGACTAGCCAAAAAAACTAGGGAAAATGCTAAAAACGCAGTCCATGCCATCGGCACGTGGATATAAAATATACGTTGTACATGCCCCATGACCGACTCTGTAGGTGCCCATATGAAAATCAGGTACATGTCAACTATCATAAGCGTTAGTCCGAACACCAACAGCGCTGTACGACGACCGTTACCATACCACCTATACCGAGGTTTAAACTTCTGAGAAGATTGTGTTTTGTCTATTTCTCCCATTTCCCTCATTCTTCCATAACTAATCCAAAAGCCCACGGACACAATACCAGAAATACTACATCAAACACTGCTATCAGCTGCAACCAGAGGCCCTCAGCAACAATACTAGCATCGGATCCAATTACACCATTTGTAACTTCAACAGCACCTATAATCACCGGGGCCACCAACGGAAAAAACAAGATGGGTAGCATAATTTCTCTCGACCTGGTGTTAACTGCCATCGAGGAGAATATGGTTCCTAATGTTGCAAATCCTAGTGTAGCCAACACAATCACACTCAGCAAAGTGCCAGAAAACGCCGAAAAATCAAATAAGATCGCAAAAACGGGAAGCAGCAACAACTCTACTACAATCATGAACACAAAGAGAGCTAACATTTTGCCAAAATATAGGCTGTCCCAACTCACCGGGCACAAAAGCAGGGCATCTAACGTACCTTTATCTTTTTCCACAACGAAAGAGCGACTCATAGCTAACACACCAGCAAACGCAAACGATACCCAAAGCACACCAGGCGCCAATATATCTACGGTGTCCGGCGTGACGTTCAAAGCAAAGTTAAACAGAACCATAACCAGCACTGCAAAAACCAAGGAGGAAACAACTACCTCCCTACTACGGAGTTCGATTCGAATATCCTTCCATGCAACTAACATGGTACATAAGAGAAATGCCTTCATCTTGTGACTTCTATTCGACTCAGATGAGTCGAACGAAACGAATCTGCGTCGATCCCTTCCCGATTCCCATAATAACTAAAAGCCCCGTTGGAGAGCACGGCCACCTCATTTGCTAGAGCCAGCCCAATGTCAACATTATGAGTGGTCATCAACACAGTTCGTCCTTGCTGCACGTAGTCTTGTAATATCTTTAGAACCAGACCTAAAGATTCTTGGTCAAGGCCCGACTCAGGCTCATCCATTAACAATATAGGTGGAATGTGAAGCAAAGCTCGTGCTATGGCGACCCGTTTCTGCATACCATGAGATAAAGTCCCAACTCTCCTTTGCATGAGAGATTTTATACTAAATAGTTCAATTATCTCCTCTACCCGTTTTCGAGAGTCAGGGATCCGATACATGCGACTAAAAAACAATAAATTTTCCAGAGTGGTCATATCTTGATATAGCATTGGTTGATGCGCGACAACGCCTATAATCTTTCGTATAAACACTGGATCTTCATTTCGAGGAATTCCTGCCATCCAGATCTTCCCTTTATCCAGAGAATACTGGGTGGATAGGATTTTAAGAAAAGTGGTCTTCCCAGATCCATTGGCACCGAATATCGCCAAGAAACGACCCCAACCAACGCTCACATCCAAGTTTCGAAGGACCGGAAACTCGCCAAATCCCTTCGTTAAACCTTCTACCCTAACAGCCAGTCCGCCAACTTCATCATTCATGTCGGGTCTACCGGGTTATTTGGATTGTAAGAGTTGGCGTGATTGGAACCTGGCATTCGGATGAAAAAGATAATTGCGTATCATAGAATCAGCCACTGACGCCATCGTATTCAATTGTTCAACCTTTCGCAAGGCTCGATAAAACTCCTGATTGTCGGAATTGACACAGTAAGACGCCCACGGATACGATAAATCGTAGCCCGATCAGAAAAGGACTCGGAATTTGTTTTTCAAAAAACCTAGCAATGTTAAAAAAGCCCCACTCGGAGAGCTCGTGCCTCCCGGCCAGTTTGTGACCGAACGTTTCCCCGTACTAACCTACGGTGCACGTCCGAACATAGATCTCGAACGATGGAGCCTTAGAATTTTTGGATTGATCGAAAAGGAAACTGAACTGAACTGGAGTCAGTTTACTACCCTGCCATGGTCGGTTATTGAGGCACCATTCCATTGTGTCACTCAGTGGAGCAAACTTCAAAATACTTGGGAAGGGTTGTTGTTCACTCACTTAGCAGACTTAGTCCATCCTAAATCCGAAGCCAAGTTTGTGATAGCCCATTGTTATGGTGGTTACACCACCAATTTGCCTCTTGAAGCCCTTTTGGATAACCAAAGCCTGTTGGCCCACAAACACGACGGACAACCTTTAGATCGAGACCACGGAGGACCGTTGCGTTTAGTTGCACCTGCAAAATACGGTTGGAAAAGTGCTAAATGGATAAACGAAATAGAATTCGTTGCAGAAGATCGTCCAGGATTTTGGGAAGTCAGAGGTTATCACAACGAAGGCGACCCTTGGAAAGAGCAGCGATTCTGGCCGGAATTAACATGACACCATTGTCTAACCTATACTGACGAACCAGTTAGACGTCCATCAAGCCTTTTACCGTGAAATAGGTACTGTTGTGCATACCCAGCATACACACCAAAATATCTATGGGCCCACTGTACGATTTCATCATATTTAAGGTTAGCGCCATCCAAATACCATTCACCCACAGCCCGACTGACCCATCTATCTATAGGAAAAGCCTCCAATTTATCAAGGGAGAAAACTAGAACACAGTCAGCAATTTTTGGACCGACACCAGGTAGATCAACTAACCGCGCCCGAGCATCCCAATACGACATTTGTCGTAGGTCTTCCAATTCCAAATTGCCACGAGCAACCTCCCGAGCAGCATAGGCTAGATATTTCGCCCTAAACCCAAGGCCAAGTTCCCTCAGCAGGGCTTCTCCCCCCTCAGCAACTAACCCTGCACAGGGGAACGTAGATCTGCTGACCCCATCTAGAGTGACTCGACGACCCATAGCATCCGCGACTGATTCCATGTTTGCGGCAATCCGCGTGAGATTAGAGGTAGCTGAGCAAATAAAAGCCGAAAGACATTCCCAGGGATCCTGTCTCAAAAGTCTCATTCCCGAAAATCTTTGAATCATTTCAGACATCCGGGAGTCTTTTTCAATCCTTCTATATATTTCCAACAAATCATCTCCTAGACGGAAATAATATGAAAGCATTGTGCTTAGCGCCCCCATGTCTTGTGTAGAAGAACAGACTTCTATTCCATCGGTGACTTGCCTTAGTTTGAGGAGGTTGCCATGCACTACACCTGAATACCAACCCTCACAACGCTGCCAACGATGAGCTTGTCCGCTCTCTAGGGTAGCAGCCAGATTAAAGGGCGACGGGACATGCAGATTCAACGTGTTCGAGACAGCCATGTTGAGACCTCCCTAGCCACCGACCACATTGGACCCTGTATAAATTCGCATTCTGGAAGAGAATCCAGAAAAGCTCTTCCATAAGCTTTCGTGAGTACCCGGCGATCCATCACGGCGACCGCTCCATGATCATTACCTCTTCTGATCAACCTGCCAAATCCCTGTCGGAACCGGAGGACTGCCTGTGGGACCGCATATTGATTGAATGCATCTTCATAGTCTTCTGATCGGGCTGCGAACACAGGATCGGTAGGAACGTTGAAAGGCAAGCGAGCTAGAACTACGAGTTTTATTATACCAGTTGGAAGATCTACACCTTCCCATAGGCTACTAGTACCAAGAAGAACACTGCGCGGCTGCTCTCTGAAGCTGCTTATCACCCGCGCCGCGGATCCATCCACACCTTGAGCTATGACTTTCATACCTTCAGGTTCTAATGTTTCTATCAACATTTGACGGGCACTGCGGATCGCTGAATGCGAGGTAAAAAGAACCAAGGCATGGCCACCGGTTGCTCGAACTAACGACTCAATACCTTTTTCTAACGCCTCGCGATATCCTCTTGCCGACGGTTCCGGAATATCATCTGGAGCAGCTAAAAGCACAGTCTGTTTGTAGTCAAAAGGTGATCCTACAGCCAGCTCTTGGACGTCCTCTATTCCTAGTCTTTCTCGTATGAACTCGAAGCTACCTTGGGTACGAAGAGTAGCACTAGTAAAAACCACAGTGTCTTTTTCATTAAAAAGTTCAGTCTCCAGCGTTAATCCCACATCTTTGGGCACAGAATGCAGAATTAGACTAGAGTCAATACCCTGATCTATCCAA
Source organism: SAR202 cluster bacterium AD-804-J14_MRT_500m (assembly GCA_009391275.1). The sequence goes on from VEXF01000013.1 coordinate 36,740, forward strand.
TCTATCCGTTCTCTTTGTCCGGAAACATCCGTCATAGATTGGAATCTTTCTTTCAACTCTTCCGAATTCTGCAGCCAAGTTGTAAGACTGGTTAACAATGTATCTTGTTCATGACTCTCATTTTGGGCCAAGAGGTCCAGATACGTTATCAATTGATTTACTTGGTTTTCACTCTCTGTTAGAGAAATGTGCCAGTTGTCTAATATGATTTCCATGTCAGACCATATCGGTTGTGTGCGAATACCCGAAGTAATCCGAAGTTGGATCCGATCTGTACCACCGGATTGTTTAGATAAAGCCAGATCTTCCAAAGTCGACCAAAGACTAGCCCATCCTTTTGAAGTGGAGTTGAGGGTTCCCTCGATCCCTTTGATTAAACTTTCGCATTGATTACGTTGCAAATCACTATACGCAGGTTTGTTAAGCAAGATTCGGGTTTGCAGCAGCCACCGTTTTAATTCTTCGAGTTGTTCTGGCAGCCACGACTCCGAAAGTTGGAATCCTAACTGCTGAGTGGCTTCTTCTTCCAGATGGTGCGCTTCATCAATAATCAAATGTTTAAAGTCCGGGATAAGCGACCCTCCGCGCACAACGTTAGAGAGGAGTAAGGCATGGTTCACAACAACTATATGAGCATCTTCCGCCCTTTCCCGGGCGGCACGAAGGAAACATCCTCCTTCCATAAGGCCTGGACAGCGCCCCCGATCGCCTGCGGAGATCCGGTTCCACAAACCCATGTCTCGACCTGCTAAATTAAGTTCACCCTTATCTCCGGTTTCCGTGCCTTGTGCCCATACCAAGCTTTTACTGAGCAAACGAGCATCATCAATAGACAAAACCTCTCCGAAGGCCAAGTTATTCCAACGACGTAGGCACAAATAATTAGATCGACCTTTAAGTGCACATACGCTTAGCTGGTTCTCTTGTAACAACCCACCTGCTTCCAAGACCTTTACCAATGCCGGTATATCTTTGTAAAGAATCTGCTCTTGAAGATTAATTGTATTAGTCGATATTACAACCCGCACACCATTTCGTACTGCAAATAGGATGGCAGGCAAAAGATATGCTACGGACTTCCCAACACCTGTGCCTGCTTCCACGATCAAATGCTCTCTATTATTCAGTGAGGTTGCCACAGCTTGGAGCATCTCGGCCTGTTGTGGACGGTGCTCAAATCCCTCAAACATCCGTGGCAGTAACCCTCCTTGATCCACTAAATCCTCTAACTCGGTAAGATCTAAGCTAGTTGATTTCAAAGTATTCCGAAGAAGCTTTTTGGGCCGATATGGCTTTTTGCTCAAGGAGCTAAAGTCCGAATTTTCGAATCTGGTTATAGACGGACCATTTCCGAAAGCGACAAAGAGATCTTTCAAGCCCCATCGAGCCTTCGTAGCTAAGGCATTAACAGAACCGATCACTTTCGGATCTAGGGCCCCAATTCTACCCAGTAGCATCAAAAAGATACGCCGAGTTATATCGGCATCATCCAAAGCTCTGTGCGGGCGTTCATGGTTGATTCCAAGATGTTTAGCCAAAACAGATAGTGAATACTGAACTCCCCCGGGGATGAGTATTTTTGCCAGATCAAGAGTATCGTAATTCCGGTTAGACAAAGGCAAACCGGCCTTGGATAAGAATTCCAAATCAAACGATATGTTGTGCCCAACCAAAGGTAACGAGCCAATAAATTGTTCGATTTCACCAGCGACAACCGCGAATGGAGGTGCGTGTTCTACATCCGCCGTTGTGATCCCTGTAAGCCGTTCAACAAATTGCGGTATACGTCTGTAAGGATTGACATAGGATGACCAAGTGTCAACCACTTTTTCACCTTGGAATTTTATGGCTCCAATTTCAATGATGTGATCTCGCGTTGCTTCAAGTCCTGTCGTTTCTAAATCCAGCGCAACGTAAGATCTGTTTAGGGACATATCGTTCACCCCAGAAGGAAACACATCTTGCAACGAAATCACATCAACCGTTAAAAGGTTGGAGTTGACCGGCCCTTAAACCAAATCCAGAGTAAAAGCGACCAGTTTTGAGAGCATCAACGAACTCTTGTTCCGAAGTTATTTCGTCTTGGAAAACTGTGGTACACCGGCCTAGGCCATGTACGGAATGCGCATCACTTCCACCTGTCCCTCTCGCACCAAGGCGTGCCGCCACTTCCCACGCAAATCCATTCTCCAGATCTACAGTCCCACCATTCGCTACCTCAATGGCATCCACATGAGTGAATACAGGGTGCTCGGATGCTTCTTGTATCGAGTTGGGTAACGGGCCTCCATTCCGGTATATCATAGGGCGACTATTACCACTCGGGTTGTAAATACCGCGAAACGGGTGAGCTGATACCATAAATCCACCAACCTTGCTAACGACACGTCTTAATTCATCAATCTGGTTGATGCCTGAGACATAACTATCTAAACCAAATACCAATATATGCCCCATGTCCGTATCGACTTCCACGGCTCTAATAAGAAGCAAATCATGTTTATAAGCGAACTTTGCGAATAGGTGGCGATCCCAAGGAGCATTATGCTCAGTGATACAGATACCCTGTAGACCAAGCCGTCTTGCTTCAAAAACCATATCTTCCGGGGAAAGGCTGCTATCACTACTACCGTGCGTAGTGTGGACGTGTAGGTCTATAACCGTGGCCATGAACTACCAATTGTAATCTGGGATTTTGATCACGTCAATCCGTTAAAACTTGCATCAATCCACGCAATTAGCGAAAGATGTACTGTGCTAAAATGGCCGCGTTAAATTAATCTCACGAGGACTCCCATGCATGAGCCCATAAATTCGTTTCTACACCATTTAGTCGTAGAACGCGGCTTTTCCCATAACACGTTGGAGGCGTACCGGAACGATTTGTATCAACTTATGACTTACGTGAAAGGGAAATTACCGTCCGCTAATGGAGCTTCGACCTGGAGCCATATCGGGGTGGAATTGCTGACCGAATATGTTTTTTCTCTCCGCGGAGAGAAAAGCTATCGTGACAGCACCACAGCACGAAAAGTTGCGGCTATAAAATCGTTCTTTAACTTCCTCGTTCAAGAAGGCCATGTTGATAAGGATCCTTCCGAGTCATTGAGTGCTCCAACTCCCGGCCGTAGTTTACCCAAGTTTCTGACCGAAGAAGAGGTAAACAAGCTACTTGAAGTTACAAAAACACAGAACACACCTGAGGGATGCAGAGATTGGGCTATATTAGAATTACTCTATGCTACCGGGTTGCGAGTAACCGAGCTTGTCTCACTAAATGTTGATGACGCCAACCTCACTGACGGTTATGTGCGACCTTTAGGTAAAGGCGGCAAAGAACGGCTGACTTACCTACATCAGCGTGCCATTGATGCGCTTCAAGATTATCTTAGCAATGCTCGTCCTAAATTAGCGGGAAGTAACGGTGCAGACAAAGCGTTATTTTTGAATCGTAGAGGTGAACGTCTCACTCGTCAATGGATCTGGGCAGTCTTGAAAGCAAGCGCGAAGAGGGCCAACATTAACAAACCCATAGCCCCACATATTTTGCGACATACCTTCGCAACTCATATGCTTAAAGGTGGCGCTCCGCTAAGGCACGTTCAAGAACTACTGGGCCATGCAAGTATTACTACTACCCAGATCTATACCCATCTGACTACTGAGCATGTACGACAAGAATATGAAAAAAGCCATCCCAGGTCCTGATTAAGCTCTATAAGGCACACGCTTGGTCGAAAACTTGAATCTCTAAGGTGAACATAGTACCTTAGCGACTAGTGAAATAAGCGTCCTTCCAATCGCGGTAAGACCTCGGTTAACCCAGTTAGACTCATGGCTGACATATCCGTCGCCCTCACCTGGGTTTCTGCTTTTTAGGAGGTAGACAATGCCATTAATAACCTTTAATGGGCCGATCGGTGCAGGTGGACCAGAAATTGGGCTTGAAGTATCCGACAAACTCCAAATCGACTACGTGGATAGACTCATTTTGGCAGAAGCGGCCAAACGCATTGGCGCCACCGTGCAAGCAGTCGCAGGGAAAGAGCATAAATTACTTCGTACTACGGATCGGTTAGGGAAATTCGTACAAAACTTGTTGGAACGGTCAGCTATGTCAGGTGCAGGTGGAGAGCCATATTTCGGGCCAGGCATTGAGATTCTGATTTCCCGAGATTATTATGCGTCCAATACAGAAGAACCAATTACTGAAACGAGTAATTTAACAGACTCAGAATTTGTTAAAGTAACCAAATCCGTCATCACCGATTTATCAGATGGTGGCGATGTAATAATTATAGGCCGAGCAAGTAATTTAATACTGGCCGATAAACCAGGGGTTCTACACGTAAAAGTTGTGGCGCCTTTCGATCAACGAGTCAGTACTATAATGACTCGAGAGCACTTAGGCTATGATGAGGCCAAGACCTTCGTAGAAGAACATGAAAAGGCACGGACATCTTATTTCAAGCGGTTTTTTGAAGTTGATCCTAACGATTCAGACAACTACCACATAACGCTTAATATGAAGAATCTAAAGATATCAACAGCAGCAGCTATAGTGGCCCACGCTGCCCAGGATATATAACCAGCCTCATCCAAATAGGAGAACACCACATCAAATGCCCAACAGCAAAGGAAGACGGCTCGCCTCCAACCAAGCTAGAGTAGGTCCGAAGCGAAAACGCGGAAGAGGTCCGTCGGGGGTGCCCATTGAAGCGCCTCAGAACTCGAATGATCCAACGGCTGAAGAACCGGGTCATTCAGATTCCGACGTCATGCCGTCGGCTTATTTGTCACCAAAAAAGCCGACATCCTCCACCGCTCATACGGTCCCACGCTCGCGTCCGACCGTATACCGATACGTGAATTCTGAAATTAGGCGGATTCTGATATTGAGCAGTCTTATTGTAGCCTTGCTGTTGACACTTAGCTTTGTGTTGAATTAAGGCCATATTATGACCACCAAGGTGTTTGCGTTTTCTGAGCGTCTCCGAGTAACACCACAGAAACCGGGCGTGTACATCATGACAGATAGACACCAAAAAGTTCTTTACGTGGGGAAAGCAACTAACCTCAGAAACCGATTGCGTACTTACTTCGGATCTCCTTCTAGGAGAGAGCCAAAAATTAGCCGTTTAATGTCACATATGGTTGATTTCGAATATATTGTCACTGATTCATCCGGCGAGGCGCTCATCCTAGAAAACACCCTCATAAAAAGTCACAAGCCGCCATTTAACGCTCGTCTAAAAGACGATAAAACTTACCCGTACATCAAGATAGATCAAACAGAGGACTTCCCTCAAATTTATATCACCAGAAAAGTAACCGGGGACGGATCCGCCTATTTTGGTCCATTTGCTACTGCTGGAAGCATCCGCAAGTCCATGAATCTGATCAAAAAATTGTTCCCGTACAGATCTTGCACTAAAACAATCACAGGGAATGATCCTAGGCCTTGTTTGGAATATTTCATCAACCGGTGTGCAGCTCCTTGCATTGGAGCTATAACGAAGGACGACTATCATAAGATAATAGACCAGGTAATCCTTTTCATGGAAGGAAATACTGCGCCCGTCATTACAGAACTTCGACAGAAGATGCTTGAGAGGTCACTTAATCTAGAGTTTGAACAGGCGGCGGTGCTTAGAGACCAAATGAGAGCAATAGAGCAGGTAGCTGAAGAGCAACGCATCAAAACCGGTTCTACAGGATCTCATCACCAAGATGCCATTGGCATGGCAACGCTAAACGATCAGGCATGCCTTGAGGTATTTTTCATCCGTCATGGTAAATTGACCGGCCACGATGCTTTTGTGATGGACGGCACGCAAGACGAAACTCCAGAGAAGATCGTAGCAGGTTTCGTAAAACAGTTTTACCAATCCGCTCCTTATCTACCAAGACATATCCTGCTTCAACACGCTCCAGAAGACAGTAAAGAAATTACAGAATGGCTTCGAAAACAGCGCGGAGGTCCAGTGTCTATCTCTGTCCCAAAGAGAGGTTCCAATAGGAGAATGGTCGATATGGCGGCAGAGAACGCCTCCCAGCATCTGGCACAAATGAAAGTCAAGTGGTGGAACAACATAGACGCTTTACACGGAGCGTTGGCTGAACTACAGGAAGAACTCAACCTTCCTGCCTTGCCAAGACGAATAGAATGCTATGACATCTCTAATATACAAGGTTCCAACCCGGTCGGAAGTATGGTTACATTCGAAGACGGCGTGTCCAAAAAATCCCATTACCGTCGCTTTAAAATTAAACAAATCACTGGGATAAACGACTACGCTATGATGCAGGAAATGCTACGGCGACGGTTACGCCGCATGACCAGAGCCGCTGATCTAGATTTAGTTCATAAATCGAACTCATCATCGAAGTTAGAAACAGCAAGTTGGACAGAAGTGCCAGACCTTGTTCTTATTGATGGGGGCAAAGGGCACCTTTCAGCCGCATTAGAAGTCTTACTTGAATTAGGTGTAGACAATGTCCCTCTGGCGTCGATCGCGAAAGAAAATGAATGGATTTTTGTACCCCGGACTCCGGAACCAATAATACTAGCCCGCAATTCACCTGCCCTCCACATATTACAAAGAGTGCGAGATGAGGCTCATCGATTCGCTATCACCTTCCACCGAAACCTCAGGAGCAAATCTAGCGTGGCGTCCGCAATAGATCTAATTACCGGTATCGGCCCTAAGAAAAAAAGAATGTTGATGCGTCGATTTGGCTCTGTTAGAAAAATCAAGGAAGCAACCTTGGACGAAATTACCGCTGTACCAGGTATGACACGTTCACTGGCTGTACGGTTGAAGCACACCCTTTAGTTCACCAGTATACGTAATGGTTGATTATATCCGACCTGCTCACAATTTATTCTCTGACAATTCACCCAAATGTTCCGACAGATCATCTAGGTTGCTCAAATATGCTGAAAATAACAATACAAATGAATAACGGTAC